>CAMYEU010000026.1 GCA_947254465.1 uncultured Gemella sp.
ACGAGATCCTGAGATGTCTCGTGGGCTCGGAGATGTGTATAAGAGACAGCACTTCTATTAAAAATTATTTTATTTTAAATGTTTTACCCTTGCTACTATTTCCTTATGACGCCCTTTGATCATCGGACGAGCTTGAGGATTTCCTAAATATCCGCATGTTCTCTTGACCACATCACAGCTTTTTGGATCCCTATTACCACATTCTGGGCATTTAAATCCTTTTTTAGTAGGCTCAAATTCACCCTCATACCCACATTTATAACAACGGTCAATCGGTGTATTTGTCCCTAGATACCCTACCTTATCATACGCAAAATCCCAAACCGCTTCTAATGCTTTTGGATTTTGTTTTAATACTGGATACTCACAATAATGAATGAATCCTCCGCTAGCATAATATGGATAATCTTTTTCAAAATCTAACTTTTCAAATGGAGTTGGATTTTTTCTTACATCGTAGTGATAAGAATTAGTATAATATTCCTTATCTGTTATATTTTCCACAATACCAAACTTTTCAGTATCCATACGACAAAATCTATCAGTTAGAGATTCACTAGGTGTTGAGTAGATACTATACCAATAATCACCTTCTTCTGTCCACTTGTCCACGCATTCTTTCATATAACGCATAATGTCCAATGTAAATTCTTTTGCCTCAGGATTTTTCTCCCAATCTCCTCCATAAAAGACACTTGCCACTTCATATAAACCAATATATCCTAACGATAATGTAGAGCGTTTATTATCGAAAAGCTGTTTTACCTTGTCTTCAGGTTTAAGACGTTTCCCAAAAGCTCCATGCATATAAAGAATAGGTGCATTCTGAGGTTTCGCCTCACCACAGCGTTTTGCTCTATAATCCAATGCGTCTTTACAAATTTCTAGTCTCTCTTTAAAGATTTCCCAAAACTCTTCCTTATTCCCTTTTGATTCAAGTGCTATCCTTGGAAGATTCAATGTTACTACTCCAAGATTCATACGTCCACTCTCGACTAACTCACCTTGTTCATTTCTCCATGCAGGAAGGAATGATCTACATCCCATCGGAGTTTTACAGCTACCTGTTATTTTTGTAATAGTATCATACATCAATACATCTGGATACATTCTTTGAGTTGCACATGACAATGCAAGTTGTTTCACGTCATAGTTCGGATCTGTCGGTTTAAGATTTAATCCGTCTTTAATTACAAAAATCAACTTAGGGAAAATAGCTGTTCTTTTTTCTTTACCTAATCCATCTATTCTAACTTGAAGAATTGCTTTTTGTATTTCTCTTTCAAAATAACCTTCACCAAGCCCAAAACCTAAAGATGTAAATGGTGTTTGCCCTTGAGATGAATATAAAGTATTTATTTCATATTCTAAAGATTGCATTGCATCAAAAATATCTTTTTTAGTTTTCTTATTAGCAAATTCCTTTTGTTTTTCTTCATCATCAATCCACTCTTGTGCCATTTTTAAATTTTTCTCATAGTTTAACTTAGCGAATGGCGCAAGCACTTCATCTATTCTATCTGCACTACATCCACCATACTGACTCGAAGCAACATTAGCAATAATCTGAGCCATTTGAGCTGTAGCAGTTTGAATACTCTTAGGACTATCTACATCTGCATTCCCAATTTTAAATCCTTTCGTTAACATCTCTTTGAAGTCAATTAAACAACAGTTTGTTAAAGGTTGGTAAGGAGAATAATCTAGATCATGATAGTGAATATCACCCTTTTGATGCGCATTAGCTACATGTTTTGGTAACATCTTAAGCCCAATTGCTTTTGCCACAATCCCACTTGTTAAATCACGGTGCGTATTAAATACTAAACTGTCTTTATTAGCATTTTCATTTACAACATTTTCATCTCGATTAACTAACTTCTCTATCGCTACATTTATATCTAAACTACGCTCACGCTCTATGTCACGCATACTTCGATATCCAACATATTCCTCGTAAATCGTTTCTTCCCCTAAGGTAAGTAATGTATGTTCTACAATATTTTGAAGTTCATAAATCTTAATATTTTCCTTAAATCTATTAGAAATCTCTAAAATAACATTATCAACAATTCCAGCAATATTTACACTGTGATTTCTCCCAAATACTGAATGTATAGCTTTTTCTATCGCTTTATAGATTTTATCGGCATCAAATTTAACTATACGTCCATCTCTCTTAATCACTAATAAATTTTTTGTTAGATTATCAACTTTAATTTTTGTGTAAGAATACAAATTTCCTTTTTGCATGTTATCCCTCATTTCATTATTATTTTTCTCAAATAAAAACATTATAATACTATCTTATATTAAAATCATATCACTGTCTACAATGAATATTTCCGGGAAATCTAAAAACCTTATAACCTAGCCTTTTAGATGAATTGTGAATTTTTCTGGCTCTTCTGTTTCTAAAACTCATTTTAAAAGAACATTGAAACACCAACGTTTTATTAGATTGACATATACTTCTGTACTACTATTTTATTTTTTAAAATTATAATACAGTCTTTTATTTCCTAATATTAAGCTAATCAAAAATGATATAAAAAAAGTTCACTATATATGAAAAAAATTATTATTTTGTTACTTAAACTATATTTTAATAAACTAATTTATGATAAAATTGAAGTAAATAATAAAGAGAGAAATATCTATGAAAAAAACACAAATTGAAAAACTAACCGATCAATTATTTTCTATGGAAAATCATAATTCACTATTAATTAATGAATTAGAACCTTATGTAGAATTATTTATGCATTATGAATGCGCTATGCTTGAAATCGAGACAAAACTTAATGTCTTTGACAAAGAATTTTCTCTTCATGGTGAGAGTAATCCCATCGAATCTGTCAACACAAGACTCAAAACACCTATTAGTCTAATGAATAAACTAAAACGCTTAGATTTACCTTTTGATATAGACACAATAAAAGAAAATATATACGATGTTGCTGGAGTTCGCGTTATATGTTCATTTAAAAATGATGTCTATAAACTTGTTGATGCTCTAAAACAACAAGATGATTTAACAGTAATCGCAGAAAAAGACTACATTAAAAACCACAAAGACAATGGTTATAGAAGTTATCACCTAATTGTTAAAGTACCTATTTTTTTATCAGACAAAGTAGAACATGTGGCTGTTGAGGTACAATTCAGAACAATCGCTATGGATTTCTGGGCTAGCTTAGAACATAAACTTAGATACAAAAAAAATCTGAGCGAAGAGAAAGAAAAAGAAATAGAACGCCGTCTACAACTCTGTGCAGAGATAAGTGCTAAACTCGATAATCAAATGCAAAAAGTTAAAGAAATCATAGAAGATGATTCACAATTCCTATAAAATAATCCCCTAGTATTAAATCACTAATACTAGAGGATTATTTTATTATTATTTTTCTATACTATGATTCATTGAATAACTAAAATAGATTATTAAACCTAATAAAATCCAACATCCAAATATTATCCATGTAGATAATTGAATTCCATATAATAATACAATAAATAATAATATTGATAAAATTGGTAAATATGGCATACCAGGCATTACAAACCCACGTTTAACATTAGGGTAATCTCTTCTAATAGCAAATGTTGAGTAACTAACCAACGCAAATGCTATTATATATGAAACGTTAGCCAAATCAGCTAATTGTCCTAATGGCAAGAAGCCAGTTAAAAGAGACATTAATATACCAACACCAATTGTTGTTAATCCTGGGATACCACTTCTATTTATCACTGATAATTGTTTTGGTAATAAACCATCTCTACTCATCGTATACAAAACTCGAACCGCAGCAAACATTGTCCCTAAAGGTCCAGATAAAAGACCAATTACCGCTCCTAAAGAAACCACTCCTGCTAATTTCCCTTGACCAACTTCTCCTAATACATAAGCTAAAGCGTCTCCTTTTCCTAACTGAGTAAATGGAACCATCCCAGTAATAACTAAACAAACAATTATGTAAAATACAGTGCATAAAAACAATGTAATAATAATTGCTCTAGGTAGCACTTTTTGTGGATTTATCGTTTCTTCTGCTGAAGTTGAAATTGTATCGAAACCTAAATACGCAAAAAACACTGTTGTTGCACCTATCATTATTCCTGATATTCCTTGTGGTGCAAAATTGTCTGTCCAATTAGCCGGAGTAATATAAAACATACCAACAAAAACAAATAGTAAAATCACTATAATTTTTATAGCAACCATAAAATTATTGACAAATTTACTGCTATTCGTCCCTTTAAACAAGACTATCATTATTAATAAAACAACAGCCATCGCTAAAATATTCCCATATCCACCTTCGCTAGGTAATGTTGTAAACTCCTTAGGGATTATTATTCCAAAACCTTCTAATAAAGATTTAAAATAACTTGACCAACCATTAGCTATCGCGGCTCCTGCAATTATATAACTTCCAGCTAAAAGCCATCCCATACAATGAGCAACAACCTCACCCAATGTAATATAACTATATGTATAAACACTTCCACTTGATGGTATCATAGATGATAATTCTGCATAACATAAGGCCGTAAGTCCACAAGCTAATCCAGCTATTAAGAATGAAAAAATTACCGAAGGGCCCGATTTTGATGCCACTTCTCCTGTTAAAACCAATATACCCGATCCAATAACAGAACCTATCCCGAGAAATATTAAATCAAGAGTCCTAAGCGTTGGTCTTAAGCTCTTTTTCCCACTTTCTCCAAGCACTCTTACTAATGTTTTTTTTCTAAATATCTGCATTTATAAATGTAAATCTCCTTTCATGTCAATCATTTTTTCTTTGATAACCCTAAACACCCTTTTTCTCTTCTGTATTCAAATTTTTTCCCAATTATTACTACTATCTCAATCTCTAATTTTCAATTCTTATTTTCTTAACAGATTTTCAATAAAATCAAAGTTTATACTAAATTCTTTTACACTAAATCGCCTTTAATACAATCTATATTTCTTAATTTCCCGGCGTTCAAGTAAAAAAAGTATAAATAATAGTTCAACAATATTATTTATATTATAACTACATAAACTAATTTATTCAAATATTCCCTTCATTTTTATCATATCTTAAAACAGGATTAACCATTTAAAAATAGAGCTATACTTTTATAAAACCCAATTAAATTGAATTGCTACTATACATTTTATCAACATTCGAAAATTATTCCAATTACACATTTTTATACTAATAATCTTCTCTGTTTAAATAGTCTTCCTACTCTATATAATAAATTTAGTATTTTCATTATTTTGAAAATTTTTCATTGAAAAATACAGATATTTTCGTTATACTTAATTTACCACAAATGATGATTCATTATATAAGGAGGTATATTATGAATAACACTCAAAAAAGTCTAATCGCTATATTAATATGCTATTTTTCATGGGGACTCTTTCCTATTTACTTTAAATTATTAAAAGAAATCGGCGCATATGAAGTTTTAGCAATGCGCATATTATGCTCTTTTATCTTTATGGTTTTAGTAGTAGCCATTGCAAAAAATAAAAAAGCTATTCTCTCTGAAATTTCAAATCTTTGGAAAGATAAAAAAGGATTCTTGTTACTTATACTTGCATCGCTTTTAATAACAGGAAATTGGTTAACATATATAATTGCGGTAAATACTGACCATGTGCTTGAAGCAAGTTTTGGTTATTACTTAAATCCAATTGTTACAATTATTTTAGCTGTAGTATTTTTAAAAGAAAAATTAACTCGTGTACAGACAATTGCATGCCTATGTGTAGGAGGATCTTTATTATATTTATTTATCTCACTTGGTTCATTACCCTGGATTTCTATTATGTTAGCACTAACATTTGGATTATATAGTTTGTGCAAGAAAAAAATCATACTTAGTCCAAAGGCAAGTCTGTTAATAGAAACTGCAATTGTTTCCCCTATTGCACTGATTTATATGTATTACTTACTATTAAATAACTCACTTACATTTTATAAGTTTGGAACAACTACATTAATATACTTACTTTTATCTGGTATTGTCACAGCTGTTCCTTTAATGTTATTCGCTAAAGGAGCCTCAGATATCCCTCTTTATATTTTAGGGATTCTTCAATATTTACCACCTACAATGCAATTTTTCATAGGGATTTTTGTATACAACGAAGAACTAAGTATACAAAAATTAATATCATTCTCTATAATTTGGGTAGCTGTAGCCGTATTTTGTTACTCAGCAATAATATCAATGAAAAAACAAAATATGATTAATAAAAGCCATCAAAAATAATACAAAAACGAAGTTTGAAATTCAAACTTCGTTTTTGTATTATCTACTACGCTACTTTTTTAAGTCCTTTACGTAACATATCTAGTCCTGTAATTACTACTACTACGATGATTAGCCATAATAAACTATTTAAAGATAAAGAAGTAATGAATTGGTATCCAACGATTACCCCAATAACTCCCCCTATAGTTAATCCTATAGTACCTTTTCTTGGATATAATCCCTCTTTAATAAACTTAGGAGAACCAATAGCCATAAGTGCCGCACAAGATCCCATCATGATAGGGAAGGCTGCTTTTGGATCCATTCCTAATAATGAAACCATAGCTAAACATGGTGCATATAGTCCTACACCTGCCATCATTAATGCTCCAAAGATGAAGTTACCTACAACACCTACAACAAGTGCAATACCAGTTAAATGTAGTGCAGTATTATTAGCTCCAAGTAACGCTAACCATCCCATTTTACTAGCAAACATTAATCCTGCTGTAATAAGTAACGCAAATCCCATAACAATTTGAATTTTTTTCTCTGGTAATTTAGTTACTATACGTCCACCGATAAGTGCACCTACAACAGCTGAAATAATCATTGATAGTAAAGTAACTGCATCAACTTTTACTGATTGAATAAATAGAAATGCCTCAATTAATACTGGAATAGTATGCCCAATATTCAATGTTCCTGGTAATAATCTATCGTTTTTTATAAATCCTGTTACTTTCGCTAATAATGTAGTTGGTGCAAAGCTACCAATACCTAATGTATCCATAAAGTCTGTAACAAAACCAATTACAAACCCTACTATAGGATTCGAATCTTCTCCTACTTCACCTTTATTCTTAATAATATCTAACGCCCACATCACTACAAAATATAGTGCTGACAGCCCTAGTAATGTTAATAAAATCGTTACTAAGTTCATATTTTTTCACTCCTATCCTAATAAGAATCCATACGTTAATGAATCATCTGGATCATAAACATAGTTACTAAATCCTAAAATATATCCAGATCCAGTAATTTCTGGAATAATAGCATCATATCCAGCTAGTTTACGTTCTTCAACAATTCTTCCTTTGAATAAAGTACCTAAGATACTTTCATATACAAATGGTTCACCTGGTTTCAACTCACCTTTTGCATAAAGTGTAGCTAATTTCGCTGATGTTCCAGTTCCACAAGGTGAACGGTCAATATTTCCATCTCCGAATACTACAACATTTTTGAAAGTAGCTTCTGGGTGAGATGGTTTATCATAAATTTCAACTAAGTCTACAGTTTTAATGTGCTCTAAAGTTGGGTGTTGAATTTCAATATTCGCATTAATAGCATCACGAATTTTCAATCCAGCTTCTTTTAGTTTAGAAGCATTTTCAGGTTTAACTTCTAAACCAAGTTGGTCTGCTGAAATAATACAGAAGAAACTTCCACCAAACGAAATATCAAATTTAATATGTCCTACTCCTTCCACATCAAGTTCAACATCACGTTTATATAAGAATGATTCAACATTTTTGAATGAAACTTCTTTAACTTTTCCACCTTTATCTTTTAATTTAGCCGTTGCATAAATTAATCCAGCTGGTGTTTCTACTACCACTTCTTTTTCTGTAGCACCTTCTTCAACATCTACCATACCTGTTTCTACGGCTGCTGTTACTGCTGCAATAGTATTGTGTCCACACATGTTTAAGTAACCACCAGTATCCATGAATACTAATCCAAAATCAGCTTCTTCTTTTGTTGGAGGTAATAAGAATGCTCCGAACATATCTTGGTGTCCTCGTGGTTCAAACATTACTGATTTTCTTACATCATCTAAATGCTCAATAAAGTATTGTTTTTTCTCAACCATATCTTTACCAGGAATTTTTGGAATCCCAGCAGTAACTAAACGAGCAGCTTCCCCTGCTGTATGTGTATCGATAACTGAAATCATTTTATTTAGTTTCATAATAATTCACTCCTTAAAATATATTATTTATTATTTGCATCTTGTCTCATTTTTAATTTTAATAATCCTAATGCTTTTCTAGCATCAGTATAATCAATATTATTTTGACAAACTATTTCTGTTTCTACACCTTCTTGAGACTTGTTAAGGTCTAAAACGAACTTCGTATATTGATTTTCTACCACAAATTTATGTTTTCCCATAAATTTTAAACCTACGATAGAAATCCCACGTTCTCCTATTTCAAACATAGTATTAGCATAATCCACATCACTATTTCCCCAACCATCAGCTGAAATTATAGCTCCATCTGTTCTCATAGCTTCTAACCATGTTGCTGTTCGCCATCCCACTAAATGTTTTAGACGATTATCCTGTGGTGTTCCTACTACAATTACCCCTTGGAAATCAATATCAGGATCTTCTGCCAATGTATCTAGTAATGGGTCTCTAAAATGGTGTAAACTTGTTTCTTTTGTAGATGGTCCAATCCCCATAATAACACCTCTTTCTATACCATTGCTCTTATAGCACCGTCTCGATATTCATTTGCTGTAAGTAGCACCGGCATATTATTCATATCAATAATAGAAATACCCTTATCTATTCCACTTGGTTCTATCGGGAACAGTTGATTATCGTACATCATCCCTTGTCCCGCAACTTCTTTTACTAAAGCTACCTTAGGCTTTCCAGGATTTTTCGTATTATAAAATTCATGAACTTCATCTGCATCACGTCCACTAAGAACTTTCATTACTTCGCGTATATTTTGTAAATATACATCTGATAATTCAAATATAGAAAAGGCCAAAGCTCTATCGAAATCCACTTCTGGTTTAATAATAACATCGATATGTATTAAATAATCACTATCTGCAGGTGAACCCGCTTTATTTAATACTAATTGTTCTTGTAGAATACCTTCAGATGATCCAAATTCATGCATTTGTTTCCCTTCAGTATTTGCTCCAGTTAACAACATATATACCCCTGTTAAAGTATGTGTTATACCTTCACCAAGTCTTCCTAAGACTTTCGTAGATATTGGTACTATATCCATTATTGTATTAACATAAAAATTATGTTCGCGAGGTTTAATTATTTTTACCTCTACACTTTCAAAAATATTTTTATCATATTCTATTTCAGTCGGAATAATAAGCTCATTGTTTTCAATTTTAACTTTTCTTCCTAAAGCAACATTTTTCATATGGAATGCTTTAATTTGCAATCTTTCTTTTGACATAACTATCATCCCTTGATTTTTATTATCTGCAATAATACAGTTGTAAGTTGTTTACTAGTACAGATTTTCTTTGAAAAAAGAAGAGGGACTTTTCGTCCCTCTTCAGTCTTTCTCCTACACGTGAGCAATGTACTCAAATGGAAGAGGAACTATTTTACCTGAACTTGGTATTTTAACTAGTTGCTCTAATGTTGCTTTTAGAATTTGTGTTTGTTGCTCAACGTTTCCTGGTTCTCCTGCGTTAGCACCCATTGGTACAAGTGGTGCCACGGCTCTTGGAGTACCGTTTTGGCGCACTACTGGAGGTAGTGCTGCTATTAAGATTGTTGGAATACCTGCTTCCTCAATTGCTCTCTGCACGATCACGGCAGTTCTATGACAAGTACCTCAACCAGCAGTTAAAATAACTGCATCAACGTTTTCTTCTTTTAATTTTTTAGCAATTTCTGGTCCTGTAGAGTTTGTGAAAGCCTCTTGGTCTCCACCACCACCCATGAAACCGTAGTGGAATTCTGCTACACTTCCGATGAAACCTTCTTTAGCAAGTTCATGTAGTCTATCGATTGGGAACATACAGTTGATATCTTTGTTAGCATCTGCGTTATCATATCCACCGTGTGATACCATAAGATCTGTACTATGTGCAGTATCTGGGATTTCACGGAATGTAGTATCCCCTGCTAAGTTAAATCTTTTATCTGTTTTTAAGTGAACTCCTGCTGCTGTAGCTAATGCTACTTTCATATCTTTTAATTCTTTAGTTACTGGAGCCCAAACTGGTTTTGGTGTAATAGGTACAAAAATCTCTGATTGTAGACCTTCAAATATCGTTAATGACATTCTAATTTCTCCTTCCTACTATTCTTCATTTAGTCTGTTTTTTACTTCTTCTTGTAATTTTCTTGTATTTATTATTGCATTTACATAATGTTCGTCAGGTTCTTCGCTAATAACTTCTGGATAACTTAGTAAAAATGCTACTTCTTGTCCGATTTTTACTGGATAATCAGAAATTAACATTCTCATAGGAATTTTAAATTGCCCTAGGCGTCCTTTAATGTCTATCGTAACGCTAGCATCGTTATGATCAACAATTACCCCTTCGAACACTCTTTCTGTAGATGCATATTTTAATTTTTCAATCATAACTTACTTCCTATCCTCTTTAAAAATTAATCTTCTTTTTCGTAGATTTCTTGACGTTTTTTAGATTTTGGTAATACTTGTTCATTATCAAGTAACTCTACTTTTTGTCCTGTAGTTTTTTCAATAACTTCTACGTTATTTAATTTAACGTTAGGATTCCATTTTCTTTCAGCTTTTTTAATTATTCCGCCACCCATTTGTGTTTTAAGCATTGCTAAAGCACGGATAGCATCTTCTTTACATAATGTATTGTTTGAAAGAATTTCGTTTTCAATACCTTGTTTAGATTTGTTGTTATCAACCATAGCTGTCATGTATTCGTTACCTACTACAAGTGCACCTTGCACTGCAGAGTAAGTCATACCAACTACTGATACTCCACGTTTACCGATTTCTTCGATATGTGAAGCAAAGTCGATGTGGTTGTTACCAAATCCTTCAGTTGTAACGATAGCACCATCGATATCCATAGCTTCGATAGTCATACCTACACGTTTAGATACATAGAATTTTTCTGAGTTAGCTTGAGGTGATCCAACTAATAATACCCCTACTAAATCAATTTCTTCATCAGCCATAGCTTCAAGTACTAATGGTTCACGGTAGTAGTGACGAGAAGTTTCTTTAGAAGCTGGTCCAATACATGTTAATGCATGGATACCACCATCTAAGATTTCCGTTGGAGCAAGCATTACTGGTAAGTTACCAAGGTCAACGTTTGGTTTAGCACCAAGTGTCCCTACTGGTTCTACTGGTAAAATTAAGTTATCGTGCATCGCACCTTGTCCCATAATTTCTTTAACGATTAATACTTTTTTGTTTCCTGGGTGACGATATTGTTCAATGTTGATGTTTCCTACTACTAGACTTTCATCGTCTAATTCTTTAAGAGCTTTACGAATTTCTTCTGTAATGTGGTCGAATGCTTTGTGAGCTGCTAATGGTCCTGGTCGTTCCATGTTAGCTCCTGCTTTAATTGTAACTTGACCTTTAATGAAGATTTCACCTTTATCTGGAGCTCCTGGACGTCCCCACATAATATTACGTTCTAATTCACCTTCAGAAGATCCGAACTCACCGATTTGAACTCCGTTAGCATCAGTTCCTGTAAGAACCATTACTACACCTTTAAGTTCACGAGTAATTCCGTGTCCGATTTCTCCTTCTTCTTTAACAGCGATAGGTTGAACGTCCATGATTGTTTCACTATAAGTGTCATATTTATCAGGAGTGATAATTTCTAATTTAACGTCTTCTACTAAAGCTTCTGATTCAGCTGCTTCCTTACATAATTCTTCTGGTGTTCTTAAAACTAAAGTAGTACCTTTAATTTCTGTTTTTTCACCAAATTCTACTTTCTCAATTTTGTAGTGTTTTGTGTGTAGAGAACGGATAAATTTAGGTTCTCCTTCGTGTTTTTCTTCCACTTTAGCTGCTACTGTTTCAACTTTAGCTTCTACTGCTTTAGCTTCCACTGCTTGAACAGGTGCTTGTGCTGCTGATGCAGTTGCTCCTGCAATAGCTGCTAATGGAATTTCAAGATTAATATTTTCACCTTTTCCGATTTGTAGTTTTAATACTCCTGCTGGAGCTTGTGTCTGCGCTACCGGCGTAACCGGGGCTACAGACGCAACTGGAGCGCTAACTTCAGCTGCCACTTCTTCTACTTCTTCTTGTTTTTCTTCTGCTTTTTCTTCTCCACCTTGTACGGCATCAATGATACCTGGTGTAATAGGTATTAGAGCGTCTGTTGTTTTTAATAATTTGGCTCCTAATACTTGTCCGATTGTTAATGCATCATCTGGGAATGATAGTAATCCTGAATCTACTAAATCATCGAATAATCCTGGATCTTCTAAGTTTTCTGGACCAATTACGATCCCTTCCTCAGCTCTGCAACAAAATACCGCTTTATCATTTAAGTGCTCTTTTGCAGTTTCTACTGTAATTGACATTACTTCTAACCTCCAACTAATTATTTATTATTATGTAATTCTAAGCTTTTATAGCTTCTGTATAAATGATGGTCAGTGGCACGAAGTACATGATCGGTACTATGATAAACTTTTACTCCTAACCTAGGAGCTACACCTGTCACGGTGTTAGTTCAATCTTGACAAGTACCAGTAATTACTGCTTTCGCACCATCTTTTTTCATTTTCAATACTTTTTCCGCTTGTCCGGGACAAATACCTGGTAGTTCACAACGTAATCTTCCATTTTTGTCTGGTTTCATACGTTTACACATTTGAACAGATACTACTTCTGCACCCATTCCATCGGCTATTTGACGTAAGCG
>CAMYEU010000027.1 GCA_947254465.1 uncultured Gemella sp.
GTCTCGTGGGCTCGGAGATGTGTACAAGAGACAGTCCCCAACCTTCATGTTCCATCTTTCTCGCATCAGAATACTCATAACAATGTGTTCCATCAAATTCATACAATCCATGTGCATCTTTTGTAAAATGACCTGGTACCCAATCTAAAATTACACCTATATTGTTTTGATGACAACAATCAACAAAATACATAAAGTCTTCTGGCGTTCCATATCTTGATGTCGGTGCAAAATAACCTGTTACTTGATATCCCCAGGATTTATCATAAGGATATTCTGTGACTGGAAGTAATTCTATATGCGTATAATGCATCTCTTTAACATAATCTACTAAAGTATGTGCTAATTCTCTATAACTTAATTCCCTACCATTTTCATGATGCTTCCAAGAACCTAAATGCACCTCATAAATATTCATTGGTCGATGATAAGGAACCTCCCTAGATTTCATCCATTTACTATCATCCCACTCATATTCAGATAATCTATAAACCTTTGAAGCTGTCAACGGTCTAGTTTCCGCATGTTTTGCATAAGGATCTGCCTTCCACAATTCAGTCCCACCTTTAGTAACTATTACATATTTATATGCATCATATTGATTGATACCAAAAAGTTCAATTTCGTAAATTCCTTTATCATTAACTAATTTCATCTCATTAGCACTAGGGTTCCACGAACAAAACTCACCAGTTACAAATACCTTTTTCGCATTCGGTGCCCATACTCTAAATGTACATTTGTCTCCATCTAAAAACGAACCTAAAAATTTATGGCTGTGGTAATTAGTTCCTTCATGGAATAAATATTCCGCCATATTATTATTCACTAAATAACCCCCTTTCCAATAAAAGTAAACGTTTACTTTTATAAGTAAAAAAATTTAATTATGCAAAGAATAAATAATAAAAATAGTTTATATTATCACTAATTATTTCTTTATTTTATACTTATAGTATAACATAAACCATTATTATTGTAAATGTTTTCTTTATAGTTTCACTCTAAACAATTATACCCCTTACATTGCTTTTATATTAATTATTTTCTGTTTTTTTACAAACGCAATATTTACTTTTAAATACTTTTATATTAAAATAAAAATGATTAATTTTGAAAAATAAATTAATGATGAAAATTTTATATTTCGGAGATGAAAAGTATGATTAGATTTAATCCAGTAAAAAATAAATACCCTCAGGGAGCTTTGAAAAACAATGATAATTTTTACTTTGAAGTATTCGTTAAAGATGATTTTTACTTTAATGACTTTAAAATAATTATTAAAAATGAATATACGGGTGAACTTATTTCTAAGAGTTTAGAATTCAAAGAAAAAGCTAAAGATAACTACTCCACTTATCATGTGACTTTTGAGCCATTTAATATAGGACTTTATTTTTATCATTTTGAAGTTTATTTTGACAATTTTTATGTTTATTTGAAAAATGATAAGCTTGATGCAAAATTGGTAAATAGCAATGATGAATTACCTGATTGGCAATTGACAGTTTACGATGAAAACTTCACTACACCAGCTTGGTATAAAGGTTCTATAATGTATCAAATTTTCCCAGATAGATTTAAACGTAGCGATAATTTTACAGCACAAGCTGCAAAAAATGAAAATGTGAGAATTAGACATGAAAATTGGAATAGTATTCCTCATTCATCTATTACTCATGAAAATTATGGCGCTAAAGATTTTCTAATGGGAAATTTACTAGGTATTGAGGAGGAGAAAGAGTATTTCAAAAAATTAAATATTGAAAGTATTTATCTTAATCCAATTGTTGAAAGTCCAGAAAATCATCGTTATTCAACTTCAAATTATTTTAATATTGATTCTTATTTTGGAACAAATAAACAATTTGAAAAGTTCTGTAAAGATTTTAAAGATGATAATATTAGAATCATACTAGATGGGGTATTTAGTCATACTGGTTCAGATAGTATATATTTTAACAAATACAATAATTATGACAGTATCGGAGCTTATAATTCACAAAGTTCACCATATTATTCTTGGTTTAATTTTATTAATTTCCCTAACGAATATCATTCGTGGTGGGGATTTGATAACTTACCTACGGTAATAAAAGAAAATAAAGAATACAGTGATTTTATTAATAATAAGGATACTGGTGTTGTCAACTTTTGGCAAAAACTTGGGATTGCTGGATGGAGACTTGATGTTGCTGATGAGTTTCCTGATGAATTTTTAGATAGAGTTCGTGAAAGTGCGAAATACTATGACAAAGATGCTCTAATCATCGGTGAAGTTTGGGAAGACGCAACTAATAAGATTTCATACAATACTCATCGTCGTTATTTCTTAGGAGATCAACTTGATAGCGTTATGAATTATCCTTGGAAAAATGCAATTATTAATTTCGTGAAAAATAAAGATGCAGAAAACTTTACTCTTGAAATCTTAAAACTAGTAGAAAATTATCCTCGCCCAGCTCTTGATGCTGTAATGAATTTATTAGGAAGTCATGATACAGAACGAGTATTAACTATGCTAGCATTCGATAATCCTGAAGATGTTCCCGTTCACGAAAGACCTACATATAAAATGTCTGACGATCAATACACTAAAGCTAAAGAACTCCTTAAGTATGCTAGTTTCATTCAGTTTACTCTACCAGGTGTTCCTTGTATTTACTATGGTGATGAAATCGGGATGTACGGTTTCAGAGATCCATATAATAGATTAGGATTTACCCATGATAAAAAAGATGAAGACTTATTAAATCACTATATTGAATTATCAAACTTTAGAAATAAAAATAAAGATGATTTTATTACAAACTTCGAGTTTATTTATACAAATAACAAATGTGTTGCATATAGACGAAATAATGTTCTTTGTATTGTAAATTTTGATTCTAAAGCTCATTTTATTGAGAATTACTCTGGAGAAAAACTATTTGGAAATAACGAAATCTTTTCTACTCCATTCGGAACAGTTGTTCCACCTAGTAGTTATGTTGCTATGAAAATTAAATAATTAAAAACACACAATTCTTAAAAATAAGGATTGTGTGTTTATTTACATCTTCATAATTTATCGCTAAATTATATCTAGTTAAGTATTAAATTTTTTGAAAAAGAACTGGGCCAAAAGTACTAAAATTTAACAATGTTGATATGAGAACTCATAGACGCAGTGGTTTATTGATATCTAAATTCTCTTTGTAAAAGCTTTTAGATATCTAATAAACTGTGTGGGAGGGACTCGATAAAATCTTGTTTCTTAAGAAATCGCGATTTTTGAGTCACTCCCTTTTTTATTATCCTGAGTTTCTAAGTCCTGTAGCAACTCCATTAATTGTTATATGAATTGTATTAATTTGAGATTCTGGTAATTTCCCTTCTCTTGAACGTTTAATTAACTCTAATTGAATTAGGTTTAATGTATTAAAATACTGTAACCTATTTTCTAAACTTCGAGTTAAGTAAGTATTATCTTCTAAGAATTCTTTATGTTCTGAAATTTCTAAAACTACTTGTTTTGTTAAATTCCATTCTCTTAAAATTTCTTCATATACCTGTTTAGTTTCTTCTTCTTTACATAAATTTGCGTATTCTTTAGCTATATCCATGTCAGATTTTGACATAACCATGTCTACATTTGAAAGTAGAGATGTAAAGAACGGCCATTCTTTATACATTTTACGAAGTTTTTCAATATTTCCTTTATCTTTGTTTATAAAGTTTGAAAATGCTGTTCCTACTCCGTACCAACCAGGAAGCATAATTCTACTTTGTGACCATGAGAATACCCATGGAATTGCTCTTAATCCACCGATATCAGTAATTTTCTTACGTGACGCTGGACGTGAACCAATGTTTAAACTTGAAATTTCTTTAATTGGTGTAGCTTCGAAGAAATAATTATAAAAGTTAGGATTTTCAAACACTAGTTCTCGATATTTGTTATAACTATCTTCTACTATTTCATCCATAATAACTTGGATTTCAGGTATATCTCTGATATCTGTATTAACTTTATCAGCATTCATTCTTTGAATTACGGCTGAGAATAAAGCCTCTAAGTTATAGTATGCCGCATCACTGTTTCCATATTTAGCTGCGATAATTTCACCTTGTTCTGTAAGACGTATTCTATCTTGTACACTTCCTAATGGTTGAGATATAATTGCATCATAACTTGGTCCACCACCACGACCAACAGTACCACCACGACCGTGGAAGAATGTGACTTTAATATTGTATTTTTCTCCTAGTGATGATAGCTCTTGTTGTGCTTTATAAAGCGACCATCCAGATGATAGATATCCACCATCTTTATTACTATCTGAGTATCCTAACATAATCTCTTGATACCTTCTATTATCTCTTACCCATTTTTTCACGATATCTAAGCTTAAATATTTATCCATTACTTCATATGAATTTTCTAAGTCTTCAATTGTTTCAAATAATGGTACAAGTTGTAATCTTGCAAAGTCACTTCCCACTAATCCAACCTCTTTTAGCATAATTGCAAGTTCTAATAAGTCAGAAACACTTGTTGTATGTGAAATAATGTTTTGTTTAATAACATTATCCCCAAGTTTGTCTTTTAATTTTCTAGCTATTCTAAATATTGCTAATTCTTTTCTTAATTCTTCTGATTGTTTGTTTTCATCATTTATACTTAGTGGTCGTGGATCTTCTTTTAATTGTTTTAATAGCAGTTCACATTTTTCTTCTTCACTTAGTGAACTGTAGTCTTTTTCGATATTGGCACTACTTAATAATTCAGCCACTGATGCTTCATAGACACTTGAATCTTGACGCATATCAATACTCGCTAAATAAAATCCAAAGATTTTAACCACATTAAGTAATTCTTCAAATTCGCCAGTTACTAATATTTCACCTTTGTTTTCTAATAATGATTTTTCAATTATTGTTAAATCATCAATAAATTCATCAGCTGTAAGATATTTATCTTCAAGTTCTTTATCTTGTAATAAATACTCTCTTGTGTTTTCAAGTTTTTCTTTAATGTACGATATTGCTTTTCTGTATAATTCTTTTTCTCTATACTCAGAAGTATCACTTGAACGATTTGCTAATTCTTCTAGTTCTTTACTTCCTTTAGTAACATGAGAGGACATTGAGAATGTTCTGTATAAACTATTTAGTTTTTCAATATAATAAGCTGTAATAAGCTCACATTGCTTCATAGCAGACAGATTTAGTGTTTCTGCTGTTACAAATGGATTTCCATCACGATCTCCACCAATCCACATTCCCATTGTTATAGGAGTTTCATTTTTTAATTCTATATTATTTTCTTCTAATAATAATTTATACTCCGTCATTAATTTTGCAATTGCTTTAATAAATGATAAGTTATAGTACTCCAGTACGTTCGTAATTTCATTAGCTACTTTTAATTTTTTCTCACGGATTATATCACTTTGTGTTAATATCTCAATGTGTTTTTGAATTGCGTTTTTCCATTTTCTTTCATTGATTAAACCATTTTTTACATCACGGTGTTTTCTTAATAAAGTATGAAGTTTTTCTGTTAAATCAAGAACTGTTTTACGTTGAACTTGTGTTGGGTGAGCTGTTAATACTGGTACTACATTAATATTTTCTAAGATATTTTTATCTTTAATATTTTTAATAGACTCAGATAATTTACCTACATATGATTCACCTATATTATTTTTATAGTTAACTTCATAAGCTAGATCGACATCTTCAGCTATGTTAATTAATAATGGTAAAATTGAAAAGAAATTTGCAACAATTTCCATTTCTTCTTGAGTTAAATCTTTGATAATAAGATTTAATTTTTCGTAATTTTTTTCATCTGCTAATGCTTTTAATTCTACAATTTTTTCAAATGTATCTTCAGAAATCATTTTCTGTGTAGCTTTTAACAGCATTTCTGTAAGAATTTGAATCTCTTCTTGTATAATATTCTCATTCACATTGCTTTCTAATCTTGTGTTTTGCATTTAGTTACTCCTTGATAAGTTTTTTACTAATAAAGTATATTTATCAGTTTTAACTACATATTCCATTATAAAACTTTTTTTCTAATAAAACAATGAATTTTGGCCATTTTTTTTATATTCTTAATTATTTTACTAACTTTTTTTAAAAATCTCTTTTTATTGTTCTTATTTTACTGTATCTAATTATTTTCTTTAACTTATAAACCTTTATTATATTATAATTTTTACATCAGGGAGTGACCCAAAAGACTTAAATTTTAACAAAGTGTATATGAGAACTCATAGACACAGTGGTTTATTGATATCTAAAATCGCTTTATAAAAACTTTTTAGATATCTAATAAACTGTTGCGGGGATGACTCGACAAAATCGACTTCTTCGAAATCACAATTTTTGAGTCACTCCCTATTTAATACTTTATTTTCATAATAAAAAAAGGTAACTTTATAAATAGTAAAATACTACTTATAAAGTTATCCTTATTTTTTATCTAATTATTTCTATTCGTCTTCGTAATTTTCTTCTTTAGCTGCTAAAGTTACAGTCGCTACTTTTTGATCATCAACTAGGTTAATAACTTTAACTCCAGTCGCTGTTCTTCCTAATGTACTGATTGTAGAAACATCTATTCTAATAATAATTCCTTGATCAGTCATTATCATTAGGTCTTCATTTCCTGCGATAGATTTAACCGCTACAATCTTACCTGTTTTCTTCGTAACTTTTGCTACTTTAACACCTTTTCCTCCACGGTTAATTACATTGAATTCCGTAGATTTAGAAATTTTTCCAATACCATTTTCTGTTACTGTTAAAATTTTCTTAGATTCATCGACTACTTCCATACCTACAACGTAGTCATCTGGAGAAAGTGTAATACCTTTAACACCACGACTTACACGTCCCATTGTACGAACTTTTTCAGCATTAATTCTAATTGCTTGTCCATTTGCTGTAACAATCATAATATCTTGATCATCTGTAATTCTTTGAACATCGATTAATGCATCATCTTCATCAAGTTTAAGGGCAATCTTACCTTTCTTAAGAATACTTGCGTAATCTCCTAATTTAGATTTCTTAATGATACCATATTTAGTTGAGAAGATTAAGTTTGTACCTTCTTCTTGTAAATCAGAAATTGCAATAATAGAGTTTACTTTTTCTTCTTTTTCAATCTCTAATAGGTTAATAATTGGTATTCCTTTAGATTGTCTACTCATTTGGTTAATTTCATAACCTTTAAGAGTATAGACCTTACCTTTATCTGTAAAGAATAGGATATGATCGTGAGTTGAACAACTTAGCATGTATGCCACATTATCCTCATCATTTGTAGTCATACCGTTTACTCCACGTCCACCACGTCCTTGTGATTTATATGTACTTGCAGCAAGACGTTTAATGTATTGGTTATGAGATAGAGTAATTATGATTTGTTCTTTTTCAATTAAATCTTCGTTCTCAATTTGATCTACTTGTCCTTCAATAATTACACTACGACGTTTGTCTCCAAATTTTTCTTTAACTTCTAATAACTCATCTTTAACGATTTGAATTACACGTTCTGGTTTAGCTAGAATGTCTTCTAAGTCAGCGATAAGTTCCATAAGTTTACTATATTCTTCTTCAATCTTATCACGTTCTAAACCTGTAAGTCTTTGAAGACGCATATCTAGAATAGCTTGTGCTTGAATTTCAGTTAATCCGAATTGATCAATTAATCCTGCTTTCGCTTCTTCTGCAGTTTGAGATCCACGAATTAAACTAATAATTCTATCGATATTATCTAGAGCAATTCGTAAACCTTCTAATATGTGAGCACGTGCTTGTGCTTTTTTAAGGTCGAATTTAGTTCTTCTAATCACTACTTCTTTTTGGTGCTCTAAGTAGTAGTAAAGTACTTCTTTAAGATTTAATAACTTAGGTACTCCATTTACAAGGGCAATCATGTTAACACCGAATGAACTTTGTAATGGTGTTAATTTGTATAAATTGTTTAAAATTACGTTACTATTAACATCTCGGCGTAATTCAATTACAATTCTAATACCTTTTAAGTTACTTTCATCACGAAGGTCTGTAACACCTTCAATTTTCTTATCACGAGCTAGTTCAGCAATTTTTTCAACTAATTTCGCTTTATTTACTTGATAAGGAATTTCTGTAATAACAATTCTTTCCTTACCATTTTTCATTTGCTCAATTTCAGTTTTACCACGCATAATTACAGAACCACGTCCTGTTGTATAAGCCTTAACTATCCCACTACGTCCTAATAAGAATGATCCTGTTGGGAAGTCAGGTCCTTTAATTTTAGACATTAATTCAGCAATTGTTATTTCAGAGTTATCAGCTAATGCGATTACCCCATCGATAACCTCACCTAAGTTATGAGGTGGAATATTAGTCGCCATACCTACGGCAATACCACTACTTCCGTTAACTAATAAGTTTGGAATTCTTGCTGGTAATACTTTTGGTTCTTGTTTTGTTCCATCGTAATTATCTTGCATATCAACAGTATCTTTGTTAATATCACGTAGTAACTCAGAAGCTATCTTACTCATTCTAGCTTCAGTATAACGCATCGCAGCAGCACCGTCTCCATCAATAGAACCGAAGTTCCCTTGACCATCTACTAAAGGATATCTACTATTGAAATCTTGTGCTAAACGTACAATTGTTCCATATGTTGCAGAGTCACCATGAGGGTGATACTTCGCCATTACTTCCCCTACAACGAAGGCACTTTTTTTGTAAGGTTTATCATATGTTAACCCTAAATCATTAAAAGCATAAAGTATTCTTCTATGAACTGGTTTTAACCCGTCACGAACATCTGGTAATGCACGCGATACAATAACACTCATTGAATAATCTAAGAATGAATTTTCAATTTCAGTTGTTATGTTTCTTAAGGTAATATTATTTTTATTATCTTCCATGTTCTATCCTTTCTTTCTAAATGTCTAAGTTTATAACATTTAGCGCATTATCTTCGATAAATTTACGTCTTGGTTCTACTTTTTCACCCATTAGTGTATCAAAAGCAGCATCTGCTCTTTGAGCATCATCAACACTTACTTGGTACATTAAACGGTGTTCTGGATCCATTGTAGTATCCCATAGTTCTTCTGCATTCATCTCTCCAAGACCTTTGTATCGTTGAACAGTGTACTTTTTATCTCCAGCATGTTCTTCAATATTTTGTTTCAGTTCTTCTTCTGTGTGGCAGTAGAATTCTTTCTTACCTACTTTTAATCCATATAGAGGTGGTCTAGCGATATATACATATCCTGCATCGATTAATTCCCTCATATATCTGAAGAAGAATGTTAATAATAATGTTCTAATGTGACTTCCATCGACATCGGCATCGGTCATAATAACGATTTTATGATAACGAAGTTTATCGATATTTAATGTTTCACCAATCCCCATACCAATAGCTGTAATTAATGAACGAACTTCATCGTTAGCTAGTACTTTATCAATTCTTACTTTCTCTACGTTCAGAATTTTACCTTTAAGCGGTAAAATAGCTTGGAATTTACTATTACGTCCAAGTTTTGCACTTCCTCCCGCAGAGTCCCCTTCGACTAGGAATAATTCACATTCAGCTGCATCTTTACTTGAACAGTCTGCAAGTTTCCCTGGTAAATTAGTAAACTCTAAAGCATTTTTACGACGTGTAGATTCACGAGCTTTTTTAGCTGCGATTCTCGCGCGAGATGCTTGAAGTCCTTTTTCAACAATTATTTTTGCTGTTTTTGGATTTTCTAATAAGAATCTATCTAATTCTTCTGAGAATAATTTATTAGTGATAGTACTCATTTCTGAGTTACCTAGTTTAGTTTTTGTTTGTCCTTCGAACTGTGGATTTGGGTGTTTAATAGAGATAATTGCAACAAGTCCTTCACGAACATCATCACCTGTTAAAGATTCTTTATCTTTAATAAGTTTATTCTTTTTACCATAAGAGTTAATTATTCTCGTAAGTGCTGTTTTAAATCCACTTTCGTGAGTACCACCCTCATGCGTATTAATGTTATTCGCATAACTTAAGACATTATTTGAATATCCAGTATTATATTGCATTGAGATTTCTACTTCTTTACCATCCATCTCACCATGAACATAGATAGCTTCATGTAAAGCATCTTTATTCTCATTTAACATCTCTACATATTCTAATAGTCCACCTTCATAACAGAAAGTTTCCTCTTTTTCTTGTCCTGCTCTTTCGTCTTTAAGAATAATTGTTATTCCTTTGTTTAAGAAAGCAAGTTCTCTAATACGTGTTCTTAAAATATCGTATTCATATACTGTCGTTTCTTGGAAGATTTCTGGATCTGCTTTAAAACGAATTGTTGTCCCAGTTCTATCAGTATCTCCAACTACAGTAATACCTTGAACTACATCTCCTCGTTCAAATTTCATACTGTGAATTTTTCCATCACGATGAACAGAGGCTTCTAAGTTAGTTGATAAAGCATTAACTACACTGGCACCAACCCCGTGAAGACCACCAGATACTTTATATCCGCCGCCTCCGAATTTACCACCGGCATGTAGTACTGTAAGGATAACTTCAAGTGCAGGTTTACCTGTTTGTTCTTGAATATCTACAGGAATCCCACGACCATTATCCTCTACTCTTATCCAATTTCCTTCTTCAATTGCTACTGTTATCGTATTACAATATCCAGCTAAGGCTTCATCTATTGAGTTATCTACTATTTCCCAAACAAGGTGGTGTAGACCTTTACTAGATGTAGAACCGATATACATACCTGGTCTTACCCTAACAGCTTCTAATCCTTCAAGGACCTGAATCTGATCGGCATTATATTCTTGTGTTTTTTTATTTTCTACCATGATTTTTCCTTTCATTTTAGTAAATTCATAAATAAATTTTCTAGACTATTTCACTAATGTTTCCATTCTCTATTTTGAAAACTTTAGCTTTTCTTAATAAATCTTCTTTAATATCTGATATTGAAGGTGTCGTAATGAATGTTTGCACATTTTCATTAATTGCATCTAATAATTTCAATTGTCTATTTTTATCTAGCTCGCTTAACACATCATCCAATAATAATACAGGATATGTTCCTGTTTTTTCTTTTAGATAGTTTATTTCAGCGAGTTTAAGTGATAATACTATACTTCTCTGTTGACCTTGGGATGCATACATTTTAGCATCAAGATCATTTATATAAAATTCTAAATCATCATGCTGTGGTCCAATTTTTGTACTACCTCGCATAATATCATCAAAAGATTTCTTCATCATGACTTTAGTCAAGTTCTCTTCAGTAAAAGACTCATCGTTTATTTCTGAAATATTCAATGCATCTAATACTGAACTTTTATATTTAATTTTTAAAGTTTCTTGCCCATTCGATATATTTAACATATTTTTATATGTTAACTTAGAAATATCTTGAACAAATGACACTCTCTCTTTTGTAATGTATAGTGCTACTTTCGCGAGTTGAGATGTAAGAGTTTCTAAATACGCTAGAGACATTTCATCTTTCGGATTCTTTCTCATATCTTTTAAATATGAATTACGTTGTTTTAAAAGATGTTGATACATTAAGTAGTATTTGTGATAAATACGTGAAAATTGATAGAATTCACGATTCATGAATTCTCTACGTAATGATGGAGAACCTTTAACAATCTGCAAATCTTCTGGAGAGAAAAGAACAACATTAAGTTCACCAACAAAATCAGTTAACTTAGTTTTCTTTATTCCAGCAATCTTTGCACTTTTACCTTTATTATTAATTCCTAACATTATATCCAGATCTTTATCATTCTTATTCACAATACAAGACATAGCTGTTGCTGTTTCTCCAAACATAATACACTCGCTATCACTTTTTGTTCTGTAGCTTTTCCCAAGTGCCAAACAAAAAATAGACTCTATAATATTAGTTTTTCCATTCGCGTTGTTTCCTACTAAAACATTAAGCGAGGGATGTACATCTATATTCGTAGATAAATAATTTCGAAAGTACAATAATTTTAAACTTTTAATTTTCATTAATTATTATAAATTCATTTCCTTCTAATTTTATTACATCATTTGAATATAATTTTTTCCCTCGTCTGTTTTCTAGCTCTCCATTAAGCTCGACTTCTACTTCTTGTAAAAAGTATTTAGCTTCTCCACCTGAACCTATAAATCCTTCTAATTTTAAGAATTGAGCTAATGTAATATACTCACTATTAATAAAAACTTCTTTCATTTCACACCTCCTATGATATTTAAAAATGAAACTCTATGTATATAAATATATTTTATACATTATAATTATATCAAATTTCTTGTTTTTTTTCAACAATCACTATTTTTTTTATAAATACTTAATTTAAAATATCTATATATACCAGGTATTTTAAAAGATTAATATCGATTTAAGTTCACATAAATATTATAGTGCATATTTATAAATTTATTTCAAGCCTAATGAAAATATATTATAAAAAAAAATAGTATTTTAATAAAATTTAAAAAATTAATTTTATATA
This sequence comes from uncultured Gemella sp., assembly GCA_947254465.1. GTDB lineage: Bacteria > Bacillota > Bacilli > Staphylococcales > Gemellaceae > Gemella. The sequence continues at coordinate 12,535 of CAMYEU010000027.1, forward strand.
CAATGTAATCGTTTTTCTTTTAACTTTAGTTAGTTTATTATATAATTATAGTGAAAAAGGATTTTATATTTCAGAAATTAAGGAGGATATTGATATGTACAATTTAGATAAATTAGAAAAAATCTTAAAAGAAAAAGTAATCTCACTTGAAGAAACAAGTTATGGAATTACTAATAAAAATTATATTATTACAACAGATAATAATAAATATTTCTATAGAACTTCTAAAGATTCTACAAATATTGTAAATAAAAATAACGAAAGAGAAGCGATTAGTCTTCTTTCTAATGAAGATTACTTTCTAAAACCAATATTCTTCAATAATGATAACCTAATCACAGTATTTCAACCTAATCCGAAAACATTTATTTCACAAAGAAAATTATCAAGT
>CAMYEU010000028.1 GCA_947254465.1 uncultured Gemella sp.
ACGAGATCCTGAGATGTTCGTGGGCTCGGAGATGTGTATAAGAGACAGGGTGATGACTATGAAGTAGCTATGTCTAAACCATTCTTTATCGAAATTAATGATAAAGGTATTTCTAAAGGAGTATCTTTAGATTCATTATGTAAGAAACTTGGTTTAACAAATGAGAATGTAATGGCATTAGGTGATGGACTTAATGATTTAAGTATGATTGAGTTCGCTGGTATGGGAGTTGCGGTAGATAATGCTAATCCTACTTTAAAAGAAGCGGCGAATTTTATTTCTAAGTCGAATGATGAAGATGGTTTTGCTTATGCTATTGAAAAATTTGTTCTTGGTAAAGATGTATAGATAGAAAGAGGTTCTGATGAAAGTAACTTTGATTTGTGTAGGTAAAGTTAAGGAGAAATTTTATAGAGATGCTATAAAAGAATATGAAAAACGTCTTGGAGCATATATTAAGTTAAATACTATTGAAATTTCAGATGAAAAAGTAAAGGTAGAGAATGATTCAGAAATAGCTCTAGCGATGGAAAAAGAGGGAAATAACATATTATCAAAAATTAAAGATAATCAATATGTTATTACTTTGGAAATTTTAGGTAAGAATTTGTCAAGTGAAGAATTCGCATCAAAAATTGATAATTTAATGCTTACAGGTAAGAGTGATGTGGCATTGGTAATTGGTGGAAGTTATGGTCTTTCTGACAGTGTGAAAAAGCGCAGTGATTTTGCATTATCATTTAGTAGAATGACGTTTCCACATCAAATGATGCGTGTTGTTTTACTTGAACAAGTGTATAGAGCTTACCGTATAATAACAGGAGCAAGCTATCATAAATAATTGTAAAGAGTGAGGTTGTCTTTTCAGGCAAGTTCATTCTTTTTTTACTATTAATTTATACTGGTTTTTAGTATAATAAAGGTGAAAGAACAGATGTAAGAAAGGAGGAGAGTTTGTGGATATATTTAAAATGACAACTAGTCAGAAAGATAATGTTATTTCTAAAGAAATAATCATTGCTCTTAGAAAAAAAGGTGGAAGTGATACAAAGAGAGCAATAGTAGAGTATTTTAGAAAAAATTCTGAAGTTATAACCGAAGAATATATTGATTTTCGTCGTATTTCAGAGAAGAGTAATAATGAGTATTCACCTTTTAAGTTTTTCATTAATTTTAGTTTGAATTATTTAGAAAGAGCAGAATTTTTAAAGAAAAATGATAAAGTTTATACTTTAACAAGCAAAGGACGAGAAGCTGATCTTGAGTCTCTAGATTTTTCTGCTATATATAAAGAAATTAATAAGGAAATTAAACGAAAAAAAGAGTTCGCTGATATAGAAGAAGTAGTTTCTGAAGATGAAAAAGAAATTGTAGAAGATCAGTGGAGAGATGAGCTAATTAGAAAATTAAAAAAATTCAGTCCAGCAAAATTTGAGATGTTTGCAAGAAAACTAGTCTCTAAGATGAATGTTGAAATGAATGAAAAGATAGGTATTCAAGTATCTAATGATGGAGGATTAGATGGGTTTGGATATATAACAAGTGATGATTTTCGAACTGCTAGAGTTGCTATTCAGGCAAAAAGATGGGAAGGGAATGTACCTTCTCCAGAAATAGATAAGTTTAGAGGGGCAATGGATAAATATAATGCTGAATTTGGTATATTTATCACAACATCAAAATTCTCAAAGTCTGCTATAGAAGCGTCTCGCCAGGGGACTAGAACAATAACTTTAATTGATGGTGACATCATTGCCGATTTAGTAGCTAAATATGAATTATATGTTAAACCCGTAACAACTTATGTATTAGATGAATTTTATGATATAGAATAAGAGGAGGAATTTTTATGTTTAATTTAGATGAGCATATGATAAGTCAAATAGGTACTATAGTTTTAATTGTGTTGTTTATTGTATTACTTTTTGGATATATAATTACAGCAATATTTTCAAAAATTATGTTTGATATACTTGGGGTTAGGCCAGGACTTGCTTTTATACCATTTTATAATACTTATAGAATCTATAAAGAATATAAAGGACGTGTTTGGAAGAGAAATTGGGGAATTGCCTATCTATTAACTTTTGCGTTTCCTATGGCAATTATAGGAGGACTAGTATTTTCCCTAATTAACTTACCAATTACAGGTAGCAGATTCTATGAAGAATTTGCTACAACACTAATTTTAGGACTTGCCGTATTGATAATTGGTGGATTAGTAATCTCAGTGTTTAATTTTATTCTGTTATTTATTATGTATTTACCAATATTCGATACAAAAGGTAGAAGAATAGTATTATATATCCAAGCTGGATTAACGATTTTATCTTTATTTAGTGGATATATTTTCCAAGGAGACCCTATATTAAGAAATATTTTCTCAGTAGCTCAATTTATATTCTCTATTGTCTTTATGGTTGTCTACTTTGTTGCTGCTACAGACATTAGAGATAGAATTAGAAGAGGTGAATATGTTCTTCAAGAAAAATTAGACTATAGTAGTTTAAATAGTTATGAGATTAATTCTATTTTGAAGTCTCGTGATAGAAGATTGATTGTTCCAAATGTGTCTAATGAAGAAAATGAGTATCCTATTACTAATAATGAAGAAATAAACAGAATTGAATATGTTTAATAAATAGAACTTAGAGGATTTGAATATGATGTTTGAATCTTCTGAGTTTTTTTGTGTAAGATTTCAAGTGTTGTTTTTAATTTTTCAGTAAAGTGTTTAAAGTATTGTTAACTTACGATATTGATATGTTAGATTTTCTAACGTATATTTACAATTGTAGTGTGTTTTAAAGTATAATAGAGAACGTAATATAACAAATTTAATGAGGAGTTGACTCTTAATGGATAGATTTTTAGAATTATTAAGTACCGTTAATGACTTTATGTGGACTTATTTCCTAATAGGGTTAGTAATGGTAACTGGTATTTATTTTACATTTAGTACTAAGTTTATTCAATTTACTTACATCAAAGAAATGTTCAGACTTATTACTGAAAAACCTAAAGTAGGCAAAGACGGAGAACAGAAAGGAGTATCTGCTTTCCAAGCATTTACAATCTCAGCTGCGTCACGAGTAGGTACTGGTACAATTGCAGGGGTTGCTATTGCGATTGCAATGGGTGGACCTGGATCAGTATTCTGGATGTGGGTAATGGCGCTTTTTGGTGGAGCTTCATCTTTTGCCGAATCAACATTAGCCCAAGTATATAAAGTTCGTGACAGAAAAGGTGTTTATCGTGGGGGACCTGCTTACTATATGGAAAAAGGTCTTGGACAAAAATGGATGGGTGTCTTATTCGCGATTGTTATTTCAATAACTTATGGTGTAGCATTCAACTCAGTTCAAACTAATACTATAGCTCAAGCGTTACAAGTTTATAATATAGATAGTCATATTGCGGGGATTGCTTTATTAATTCTTACTATTTTCGTAATTTTTGGTGGAGTAACAAAAGTTGTAAAAATTACTCAATGGTTAGTACCAGTAATGGCGGTAGCGTACTTATTTATCGTATTAGTTATTATGGTTATTAACATTGATAAATTACCTGGTGTTCTTGCTCAAATCGTGAAATCAGCATTTGGTCTTGAACAAGTAGGTGGTGGAGTAATTGGTATGGGAACATCAATTCTTTTAGGAATTAAACGTGGTATGTTCACTAACGAAGCTGGTTTAGGATCTACTCCTAACGCAGCGGCAACTGCTGATAGTACTCACCCAGCTAAACAAGGATTTATCCAAACTCTAGGAGTTTACTTCGATACATGTTTAGTATGTACAGCAACAGCATTCTTAATTTTACTATATCCTGGTGTTGAATATGGTGCTGATAAGTTACAAGGTATCCAACTTACACAAGCTGCTTTAACTTCACAAGTAGGAAGCATAGGAACAATCTTCTTAATTGTAGCTATCTTCTTATTCGGATATAGTTCTGTAATTGGTAACTACTACTATGGAGAAACAAACATTCAATATTTGCTTCCTAAAAAATGGGCTGTAAATGTTTATCGTGTTATCGTATGTATCTTTGTGTATGTAGGAAGTGTATTAGATTTAAACTTAGTTTGGGGAATTGCCGATGTATCAATGGGGATTATGAGTTTACTTAACTTAATCGCTATTATCGGTCTTTCTGGTGTAGTTTATGTAGTATTAAAAGACTACGTGAAACAACATAAACAAGGAAAAGATCCAGAGTTTTATCTAGATAACTTACCAATCAAGTTAGATAATGCAACTGCATGGAAAAATAAAAAAGAAGACTAATATTTAAAAAAGTACTTCGATGATGGAATTAGATTTCTAATCATTGAAGTACTTTTTTATAATGTATAGATAGTTATATTTTCATTTTGCTTGCATTATAAAAAAAAGTATGTTATTATATTAAACATATTTTAATTATAAAATATATGCGATGAGCCGATAAGTAAAAGTTCTTGCGTACCGTAGGATACAGAAAAGAAATCAGTGGTTGAGAGATTTCTCCTAGGCAGGACTTTGAAGTAGCCGGTGAGCATTTAGAGTGAAAGTAAGTAGCTTTAAACGTGGTTAGAGCGTTAATCTTATTAAGTGCTAATTTATATAATTAGAATAAAGGTGGTACCACGGAAACTTTCGTCCTTATGTAAGGATGGAGGTTATTTTTTTTACCTAGAAAAAATATCACCAATATAACTAGTAGAAGTAAAAATAATTAATAATAAAATAAAAATTTAGGAGGAACAGTCATGACTGAAATGTCTACAAAATATAATCCGACCGAAGTAGAAAATAATCGCTACAATTGGTGGTTGGAAAAAGAAGTTTTTAAAGCTGATAATAAAAGTAAAAAGAATCCATATACAATAGTAATTCCACCACCAAACGTAACTGGTAAATTACACATTGGGCATGCTTGGGATACAACTTTACAAGATATGTTAACACGTTACAAACGTCTTAAAGGATTTGATGTGCTTTATCTTCCAGGAATGGACCATGCTGGTATTTCTACACAAGCTAAAGTAGAAGCTAAAATGCGTGAAGAAGGATTAAGTCGTTATGACTTAGGTCGTGAAAAATTCTTAGAGCGTGCATGGGAATGGAAAGAAGAATATGCTGGATATATTCGTGCACAATGGGCTAAACTTGGATTAGGTTTAGACTACTCAAGAGAAAGATTTACATTAGATGAAGGATTAAATAAAGCAGTAACGAAAATTTTCGTAGATCATTATAACAATGGTACAATCTATCGTGGTGAGAAAATTATTAACTGGGATCCAGTTCAAAGAACTGCGTTATCTAACATCGAAGTAATTCACAAAGATGTAGAAGGTGCATTTTATCACCTTAAATATTTCCTAGCTGATGGAAGTGGAGACTATCTAGAAGTAGCAACTACTCGTCCTGAAACTTTATTCGGAGATACTGCGGTTGCTGTTCATCCTGAAGATGAAAGGTATCAAAAATATATTGGTAAAACAGTTCTTTTACCAGTAACAAACAAAGAAATTCCTGTTATTGCAGATGAATATGTAGAAAAAGATTTCGGAAGTGGTGTAGTTAAAATAACTCCGGCTCACGATCCAAACGACTTTGAAGTTGGAGAACGTCATAATTTAGAACGTATCATCGTTATGGATGAAGGTGCCGTTATGAATGAACATGCTGATAAATATAACGGTATGGATCGTTTCGAATGTCGTAAAGCTCTTATCGCTGATTTACAAGAAAGCGGAGTATGCTTCAAGATTGAAAAACACCTTCACTCAGTAGGTCACTCTGAGCGTAGTGGTGCGGTTGTTGAACCATATCTTTCTAAACAATGGTTCGTTGACATGAAACCTCTTGCTGATAAAGTATTAGAAAATCAAAAAGATGCAGATAGAAAAGTTAACTTTTATCCACCACGTTTTGAAAACACATTAAACACTTGGATGGAAAATATCCAAGACTGGTGTATTTCTCGTCAATTATGGTGGGGACACCGTATCCCAGCATGGTACCACAAAGAAACTGGTGAAGTTTATGTTGATGTAAATCCACCAAAAGATATTGAAAACTATGTTCAAGATGAAGATGTTCTTGATACTTGGTACTCTTCAGCTTTATTCCCATTCTCTACATTAGGATGGCCAGATTTAGAAAGTGAAGATTTCAAACGTTACTATCCAAATAGCTGTCTAGTAACTGGATATGACATTATCTTCTTCTGGGTTGCTCGTATGGTATTCCAAGGATTAGAATTTACAGGAACTCGTCCATTTGAAGATTGCTTAATCCACGGGTTAGTTCGTGATGAACAAGGTCGTAAAATGAGTAAATCACTTGGTAATGGTGTAGATCCAATGGAAGTAATCGAACAATACGGAGCTGATAGCTTACGTTACTTCTTAGCTACTAACTCAACACCAGGTCAAGACTTACGTTACTCAACTGAGAAAATCGAAGCTAGTTGGAACTATATCAATAAAATTTGGAACGCTTCTCGTTTCGTAATTATGAACCTTGAAGGTTTTGAATACAGTGATATTGATTTAACTGGAGAAAAAACATTAGCTGATAAATATATCTTAACAAAACTTGCTAAAACTATTGAAGATTTCGAAAGATTATTTGAAAAATATGAATTTGGTGAAGCAAGCCGTATTCTATACAACTTTGTATGGGAAGAATTCTGTTCATGGTATATTGAAATTGCTAAGATTTCATTAAATAGTGAAGACGAAGCTGCGAAGAAAACTACTAAATCTATTTTAGTATATGTACTTGATGCTTCTCTAAAAATGTTACATCCATTTATGCCATTCGTAACTGAAGAAATCTGGCAACATATTCCTCACACAGGAGATAGTATTGTAACTAGTGAATTTGCTAAAGTTGATGCAAGTCTAGTATTTGAAAAAGAAACTGAAGATATGCAATTCATCCAAGACGTAATTACTGCAGTACGTAACATCCGTAGTGAAGTGAATGCGCCGATGTCTCGTGAGATTCCTATTAAGATTAAATACTCACAAGATAGCGTAAAAGAAGTACTATTAAGTGGTAGTGCGTACCTAGAAAAATTTGCTCGTCCTAGCGAACTTATTATTGAACGTGAAGTAGAAGCAAGTGAAACTGACATCAGTCGTATCTTACCAGGTGCTGAAATCTACGTTTCATTAAGTGATTTAATCGATGTAGACAAAGAAAAAGAACGTCTAGGAAAAGAATTAGAAAAATTACAACAAGAATTAGATAGAGTAAACAAAAAATTATCTAATGAAAAATTTGTAGGTTCTGCTCCAGAAGCGGTTGTAGCTAAAGAAAAAGAAAAACAAGCAACATATCAAGAACAATATGATAGTGTTAAAGAAAGAATAGCTGCATTAGATAATTTAAAATAGTATAAGATAGAAAAGAGTGATTCGAAAATCGTATAGATTTTATCGAATCACTCTTTTATTTATTATGTAACGAATAGATATAGATTAACTGTAATAAAAAAACTCTAGCTAGTTTTACCTAGCTTAGAGTTCTTAATCGTGTTTATTATTCTTTTTTCTCCAGATTAGGAAGAAAATTATTGCGATTATTATGATTATTCCAATGTATGCGCCATAATTTTTAACCACTTCTCCTGTGTTGGGAAGAGTATTCAGTGATAATAGATTCATTTTAAATCCTCGTTTTTTTTTATTTTTCTCCTTTTTGTTCAGGAGTGTTGTTTAGAACTTCAGTTTCAACACGTTCTTTAACAGATTCTAAAGTTTCAGTTGATTTATTAGTGAAATCTTCAACTTTTTCTTGAACATTTGATTCGTCAACGTCTTTTTTGATGTTAGAAACTTGATCTTTAATTTTTTCGAAAGAAGAAAGTGCTTTTTCTTTATAAGCTTCTACAGAAGGTTTTAATTCTTCAACGATCTTCTTTGCATCTCCTAGATTTTCTTTAACTTCTGCAGTGTATTCTTTTACGTTAGATACATGCCCTTTAATATCTGTTACATTATTAGATAATTCTTTTCCGTAATCAACAGCATCGTTGTATTTGTTCTCTAAAGCATTTTTAGCTTTTTTAAGATTTTTTACTAGATCGTTATATAGGTAAATTGCCGCTTCTTCAACACCATTTTTCTTAGTGTAGCGAATCATACAACGTGTGTAACCATAGTAATCTTTAGATTTTTTCTTAATGTATTCAGCGTGTTCTTCAACTTTATTTGGATTTTTTGAATAATAGTTGGCAATGGCTATTCCTGTACCGATTGCGAATAGTTTTGATAATTTTGACATACAATTTTTCCCCTCAATATTTTATTAGATTAATTATAACATATAAATATTTAAATTAAAATAAAATAGATATCGAGTAACTCTATTTTAATAGTTTGGTAATAAATGTTATTAATATCACATAATATATCTAGTTTAAAAGTAAATAACAGAATATATTGATAGTATTATTACACGTTAATTAATGATAACGCTTGAATTAACGTGTAATATATTGTATAATAAAAACTATGATACAAGAAGGAGGAACAATGAAACTTACGGAAAGACACAAAGCTATAATTGAAATAGTAAAGAATTTTGAACCGATAACAAGTGATGAAATTGCAGAAAAGCTTTCTTTGGGGAAATCTACTTTAAGAAATGACCTTGCGGTCTTAGGAATGTTAGAAATTTTGGAAGCAAAACCTAATGTTGGATATTACTATAATTATAACTTTTCACCAGGAGAAGTACGCGAGGAAATTAAAAGTAAATTAGTTAAAGATGTAATGGGAATAGCGATAACAGCAAAAAGTACAGCGAACTATTCTGAGGTATTATCGAAATTATTTATTTATGATGTAGGGACTATTTTTATTGTAGATGAGAATAATCACCTTGCAGGTGTGACATCTAGAAAGGATATGCTTAAATTATCTAGAAATGCTGATGGACAAAACCTTCCTATAGTATTAGCAATGACACGTGTTCCAAATGTTATATACATATATGAAGATGAATTAGTTACTGATGCATTAAGGAAATTAATTTTACATGAGATTGATTGCTTACCTGTTGTAAGGGACGAAAAGGATGGTAAGGTAATCGTCGGGAAAATATCGAAAACTACATTAATTAAGTTATTATTAGAAATGTTGGAGGGATAATATGTTGACTGTACATATAATTTCTGACTCTATAGGGAATACTGCAAAAGATGTAGTAGATGCAGCATTAGTGCAATTTTCTTATGAAAATAAACAATATAAAGTACTTAAGAATTCGAATGTTTGTACAAAAGAAAAAGTAGATTGTATTATATCCAATGTTAATGATGGAGATGTAATTGTGCAAACTTTAGTTGACGGTGCTTTAGCAAGCTATGTAAAAGAAAAAGGGTTAGAAAAAAATATAAAAGTTATAGATCTATTAAGTGAAATGCTTAGTACTTTTGAAGAAAAATTAGGAGTAAAAGCGGAAGGGAATCCTGGTTTAAATAGAAAGATGGGAGCGGAGTATTTCAAGAGAATAGATGCTTTAGAATTCGCTGTGAAGTATGATGACGGTAAAGATATAAATGGTCTAAAAGAAGCAGATATTATAATCTTAGGTGTATCAAGAACTTCTAAAACACCATTAAGTTTATATTTAGCAAATAGAAACATTAAAGTTATGAATGTTCCGATTATTCAAGACTTAATGCTTCCAGAACAGCTATATGAAGTAAAAAGAAAAGTAATTGGTTTAACAAATTCAGTAGAACAACTTAATAGGTTGAGGGAAGAAAGATTAAAAACCTTAGGAGTATCAGAAAATTCAGATTATACTAATGAAATACAAATTTTCGAAGAGTTAGAATATGCTTTAGAGATTATGGAAAAACTTGGATGTCCTATAATAGATGTTCAGAATAAGGCTGTAGAGGAGACAGCAGAATTAATAATTGGGATTATGAGAGAAAGAGGCCAAGTGGTTTAAACAAAAATAATAAAAAGAAATAATTATATGAAACAATAATTTGTTTATGGGGGAATTTTACAATGTCAAAAAAATATGTTTATAATTTCAGTGAAGGAAATAAAGATATGAAATCTTTATTAGGAGGAAAAGGGGCAAACCTTGCAGAGATGAAAGGTTTAGGGATTAGTGTTCCTCCTGGTTTTACTATTACTACAGAAAGTTGTAATAGTTATTATGAAAATGGGGAAAGAATTAAACCTGAGATTTTAAAACAGATTAACGAACAACTTGAAATTTTAGAAGAAAATATTGGGAAAAAATTAGGAAGTATAGAAAATCCTTTATTGGTGTCTGTTCGTAGTGGTGCAGTATTTTCTATGCCGGGAATGATGGATACTATTTTAAATTTGGGACTAAATGATGAAACTACTATAGCATTGGCCAAGAAGAATAATAACTATCGATTTGCTTATGATAGTTATAGAAGATTTATCCAAATGTTCTCAGATGTTGTTATGGATGTAGAAAAATATAAGTTTGAGGAAGTTTTAACTAGAGTTAAAAATGCTAATGGCTACGAGCAAGATAGTGAATTAAATGAGAAAGATTTATTCAATATTGTTGAAGAGTTTAAGGCAATTTATAAAAAAGAAGTAGGTCGAGAGTTTCCTATGAGTGTAAAAGAGCAACTTATGCTGGCTATTGAAGCTGTTTTCAAATCATGGAATAATAATCGTGCTAAAGTATATAGAAGACTACACAATATTAGTGATAAACTCGGTACTGCTGTAAATATTCAAGCTATGGTGTTTGGTAATATGGGAGATAATTGTGGTACTGGAGTTTCATTTAGTAGAAACCCTGTAACTGGAGAGGATGAACTTTTTGGTGAATATCTAATTAATGCGCAAGGGGAAGATGTTGTAGCAGGTATAAGAACTCCTAAAAATATTAGTGTCTTAAAAGAGGATATACCACATTTATATAAAGAGTTTGTGGAAATTTCTAAAAAATTAGAACAACATTATAAAGATATGCAAGATATTGAGTTTACTATCGAAGATGGAAGGTTGTATATTCTTCAAACAAGAAACGCAAAAAGAACACCAAATGCAGTAGTTGAAGTTGCAGTATCACTAGAAGAAGAAGGTGTAATTTCTAAAGAAGAAGCGATTCTAAGAGTAGGAACAGAGGAAATTAATAAACTTCTTCATGCTACATTTGAGGAAAAATCATTAAAAGAAGTTAAACAATTAACTCAAGGGTTAGCGGCATCACCTGGAGCAGCAGTCGGCGGTATTTATTTCACAGCACAAGAAGCTGTAGAAGCGGCGAAAACAAAACCTGTTATTTTAGTAAGAGAAGAAACTTCTCCAGAAGATATTGAAGGTATGGTTAGCTCAGAGGCTATTGTAACTTTACGTGGAGGTATGACATCACATGCTGCTGTAGTAGCAAGAGGAATGGGGAAATGTTGTGTCTGTGGTTGTCAAAACATGATTATAAATTATGCTGAAAAAACTCTGAAAATTGCTGGGGTAACATTACATGAAGGGGATACAATCTCAGTCGATGGAAGCAGTGGTAAAGTATATCTTGGTGAAGTAGATAAAGTTGATGCCAAGTTTAGCGATAGATTCAATAAACTTTTAGGATGGGCTGATGAAATTAGAGAACTTAAAGTACTAGCGAATGCGGATAATGAAACTGACGCTAAAGTTGCATTTGAGTTTGGAGCGGAAGGAATAGGATTATGTAGAACAGAGCATATGTTCTTTGAAGAAGATAGAATTAGTCTAGTTAGAAAAATGATTTTAGCAAGTGATACTAATGAGAGAGTTAGATTCTTAGATAGATTACAACCAATTCAAAGTGAAGATTTCTATAAGATTTTTAAAGAAGCTCAAGGTAAATCTGTTAATATAAGATTATTAGATCCACCGCTTCATGAATTCTTACCAAAAGATGAAAATACTGTTAAGCTCATTGCCGAGGAAATTGGTGTAAGTGTTAATCAATTAGAAGTGAAAATAGCTAGTATTGCAGAATTCAATCCCATGATGGGACATCGTGGTTGTCGACTAGGTATTACATATCCGGAAATTTACTTAATGCAGGCGAAAGCTATTAGTTCAGCAGCTATTAGAGCTCGTAAAGAAGGTATTGAAGTGAATGTTGAAATTATGATTCCTTTAGTAGGTTTAGAAAAAGAACTCGAAGTGTTACGTGAACAAATCGTTGAACTTGTGGAAAAAGAAATTCAATTGTACAATACGGATTTTAAATACAAAGTAGGAACGATGATTGAAATTCCACGAGCTTGTCTAATTGCTGATAAAATTGCAGAACATGCAGATTTCTTCAGTTTCGGTACTAATGACTTAACTCAATTAACATTTGGTTACTCAAGAGATGACGCTGAAAAGTTCATTGACATTTATAAGAAAAAAAATATCTTAGAGTCAGATCCATTTGTTCATCTTGATGATAGTGGAGTATTAGAACTTATGAAACTTGCAGTTGAGAAAGCAAAAACTACTAAACCAAGTATTAAGCCTGTCTCTTATACACATCTGACGCTGCCGACGATATGCAGTGTGT
>CAMYEU010000029.1 GCA_947254465.1 uncultured Gemella sp.
ACGAGGTCCTGAGATGTCTCGTGGGCTCGGAGATGTGTATAAGAGACAGATATACTCCAACGCATTCTCCGATTATTTCAACGTTACGCGTAACGATAGGTTCGTAATCAGGATTACAAGGATAAAGGATTACATTGTCATTTTTAACGAATATTTTCTTTAAAGAAGCTTCGTTCCAGTCTGTTAGGCGAACAGCTGCAATTTTCCCATTTCTAACTGAACTTTGTTGACGGATAAATACTAAATCACCATCAAAAATACCAGCTTCAATCATACTATCTCCCTTGACTCTCAGTGCAAAATCGGCTCTCATTCCTTGATCTATGAAAATATGCTCATCATATTCTTCTTCTATATATACACCGTCTCCTGCACAAATTGTACCTAGTATTGGCAGTTTAGATACGTCATCCGAAAAATCTTGCGGTGAGGAAGTATTATTATCGGGAGTGTTGATTTCCATAGTGTCGCAATCACCTACAAGCCAATCTGGATTAACTGATAAAAATTCAGCGATAATAAGAAGTTTATCCCTTTTTGGTGTATATTTTCCTTTTGACCAGTCGCTTATAGATGAAGGTGTAATATTAGTACAACGAGCAAGTTCAGCTTGTTTTATATTCTTTTCTTTTAAACACTTTTTAAATCTAATACTAAATGTTGTAGTCATAATATTTTTCCAATCTAATTTTGTCTATATATAAATTATAAAGTAAACCGTATATAAAATCAAGTAACTTTATAAAAAAAGTTAAGAAATATGAATTTTTTACTTGATTTTCGGTTTTCCGTATGTTATTATATAAGTACGATAAGAAATTAAGTTTTACGTATAAAAAGAAAGAAGGTTTATTTTATGTTTATATATTGGATAATTATACTTGTATTATTGGCAAAAGTTTTTACATTTTTTGAAACTAATAAATTGAAGATTGTAAAAAGGGGAAAATTGAATCGTAAAGTGTATTAATTTATTTTATGATTTCAATATAGTTATTATGATAAAAAAATATTATTTACTACTATAAGATTAGGTGAATTATAATTATGATCTAATCTTATTTTTTTATCTTATATATATCAGTGAAATATAGATGTTGACTAATTTAGTACAACGAAGTTATTATAGCGTTTTCATTAATGAAATTGTTATAAAAACTATGTACTAATACTAGAAAATATTGTATAATAAAATTATAATAACAAAACTAGGAGGATTTCTTAAATGAAATTAGTATTAACTAGACATGGTGAAAGCCAATGGAATCTTGAAAACAGATTTACAGGATGGGTTGATGTAGACATCACTGATAAAGGTAGACAAGAAGCTATTAAAGGTGGACAAACTCTTAAAGAATTAGGGCTTACTTTTGATGTAGCTTACACTTCATACCAAAAACGTGCTATCAAAACTTTAAACCTATTCTTAGAAGAATTAGATTTATTATGGATTCCAGTACACAAAAGCTGGAGATTAAATGAAAGACACTATGGAGCTTTACAAGGACTTAACAAAGCTGAAACAGCTGAAAAATACGGTGATGAACAAGTTCACATTTGGAGAAGAAGTTTTGACGTAGCTCCACCTGCATTAGATAAATCTAGTGATATGTACCCAGGAAACATCGATAGATATAAAGAAATTCCAGAAGGAGAAATCCCAACAGGAGAAAGCTTAAAACTTACTATTGATCGTGTATTACCATACTGGGAAAGCGATATTTCTAAACAAATTAAAGCTGGTAAAAACGTACTTATCTCTGCTCACGGTAACAGTTTAAGAGCGTTAATCAAATACTTATTAAACATCTCAGATGAACAAATCTTAGATCTTAACTTACCAACTGGTACTCCATTAGTATTTGAAATCGACGAAAACTTAAACATTATCTCAGCACCAGAATTATTCTAATAAGTAATGAAAAAGCTGATAATATTACTGACAACCTTGCTAATTTTGCAAGGTTGTAGTTCTAAAGGAGATATTTCTACTGACCAATTACAAAATCTTACTAATTCAGTTTCGATAAACCAGCTAGAAAAAACAGAATTTAATAAAAAAGATAATAAATTAGTTATTTCAACAAATGATGAGGTAATAACTAAAGAAGGTTTTGATACACTATTAAAATCATTAAAATTAAATAATTTTAATGGGAAATCAGTTAATGTCGAGGGTATTAATTTAAATGAGTTTAGTAATAAAGATTTTAATATAGCTATTATTACTAAGAATAATAATACCGTTGCATTTAGTGTTAAAGATAGCAGTAATAAAAACTATGAAATTACTAATAATAAATATTCAAAAGAGTATATGAAAAATAAATTAAACGAATTTTCTAAAGAGTTAATTAGATTTGATGAGTTAGCAGGAACTATTCAGACTGATCTTGATAAAGGGCGTTCTTTAGGAGATAAAGTAGAGAAGTTTAAAGAGGTATCTGAGAAGATGAATACTTCTATGTTAACATTAAAATCATTATCTAATAATAATATTGAATATGGAAAATTAGAAGAAGTTAAACAGAAATTAACACGTTTAGAAGCTTTAACAAAAAATGTTATTGCTGCTGTAAATATTTCAGTAGAAAGTAAAAAAGGTACTGCAATAGATACGGCTTTCTTATCTATTAATGATATTGATAAGATAGCTCGTGATTTATCTGCAATGTAGTATTTATAGTCAATCTAGACTATAAAAGAAAATAAGAAGAGTATTATTTGGTATTGTACCAAATAAGGTTAGACAAAATATTAAGTAATTTTTGTTTAGCATTTTAAACATTAAAATTAGTAATGTAGTGACTTTTGTTCCTTACAGTTGTTTTAGATTTTTTCCCTATTTAGTCAAGGATTTAAAAAAAGGCGTAGTCTTTGTCCTTGACTAACATAGGAGAAACTTAAAACTGTAAAAGGAGTGAAGGTCTTTTTTTATTTGTTCTTTATATTTTTTATAGTTTATAGAACTTAATCTATCTAAGTTCAATTTCATTCTTGCTTCATTATAATCCCTTATATAATAAATAATAGCTTCTTTTAATTCACTTACTCTGTATAATATTTTTGAATGGTTCTGAGGTAAAGAAACCTCTATTTATTATATTATCTGAATTTTTTCGGTTTTCTCTTTATCAGAGGTGTATTTTCTAATAGTTCTTACAAATGATAATACAGCTGGTTTTCTCATCAATCTCAAATTTTTAAGTTTTAATGTTTTCATTCTATGACTATATCTTACGCTTCCTTTTTTAGAAATTCTATTTTTTATTATTTTTCAAAAGTAGTATCAAGCTCCATTTTGGAAAGTTTTTCTATTATTTAACAGTACAGTGAAATTAGGTAACTTTAATATCTTTATAAGATTATATTTTGTCTAGAATTTATGTGTTTTTATTAGTTCTTTATAGCGTTATTTTATTAGATTTGTTATAAGTACAGATTTGAATGAAAAAATTTTTTTGTTATTTTTAAAATTTACTTAAATCATAAAAAAATACATTTAATTTTATTTTTTATAAATTTAAATATATTAAATGTTGATTGTCGATTATATCTATTTCGCTATTGAAAGCGTTAAATAAAAGATTTTATGTTGTGTTTTATTTTAATTTAAAAAGTTTTAGTAGTTTCAATATATTGGAAAAATTATTATATAATGGTACACTTAGTAAGTCTTAAAAGTGTATTAGTACACTATATTTTTAAAAAAGGAGATTATATAGTTATGAATTTTTTAGATGTTTTTACTAAAACATTAATGAATCAAAAAATTAATACCGCTATCATTTCGAGTATAGCTATTATTTTATTAGGATACTTTTTACGTAAAAAAGGTGTTTTTAATGATTCAATCGGAAAGGTACTTACTTCAGTAGTGCTTACGGTGTCATTACCAGCTCTTGCGTTTAACTCATTCTTAGTCGACATAAATGAAAAGAGTTTAAAACAAGGTCTTAACGTACTAATTTGGGGTATTTTAGTATATATTGTTTTAATTGTTATAAGTAAACCTTTATTTATGAAATTTAAAGGTGATCAACAAGATACAATGCGTGTCCTATCTATTTTTGGATCTACTACATTCTTTGGGATTCCAATAGTAACAGCTATTTATGGTCCAACAGGAACACTTTATGCATCTATCTTTAATATCGGATATCGTATTTTCTTATATTCTTATGGATATATTAAAATGAGTGGATTAAAAATGACGATGAAAAATATTAAGACAATGTTCTTAAATCCAATTGTTATCGCTACATTCTTAGGTTTATTCATTTGGTTATTCCAAGGAAGTTTACCTCAAGTAGCAGTATCGACTGTAAAAGATGGGCAAACAGTTGTTAAAGAATATGCATTTTTACGATTAGATCAAACATTACCGCAGTTTAAGCAAATCTTGACATACTTATCTAGCTTAGCTTCTCCATTAGCATGGTTAGCTATAGGAGCTACACTAGGTTCGGTATCGTTTAAAGATGCATTATCAAATAAACCAACTTGGTATTATACAGCGGTTAAACTTATCGTTATTCCAGCTATTAATATTGTAATTTTAGCAGTATTAGCTGTGACACACGTTTTACCAGTTGATCTTACAGCTCTAGGAACAATTGTTGTTATGATGGCAACACCTCCAGCAACAGTAGCTGCAGCGTATGCTATTAGCTTTGATAAAGATGCAGTATTAGCATCAAATGCATCATTACTTGGAACATTAGGAGCAGTTATTCTTACTCCAGTATGGATCGTAATTGTACAAATTATCGGTTCATTAGGAATTTTCCATTAATAACAAGATAGATTATTATAATCGGTAATAATAGAAAGACGGGATTGCCGATAAGCAGTCTCGTCTAATTTTTAATAAAAATGAATAAAGAAAGAAGGAAATAAAAATGACATTAAAAGTTGTATGTTATGGTGTTAGACCAAATGAAGTACCATTTTTTGAAAAATTAAACAAATATAATTTTGAATTAAAACTTGTAGAAGAATTATTAAATCACGATAATATTGACACAGCTGAGGGTATGGATGCTGTAATCTTACGTGGTAATTGTGTTGCTGATAGAATTAATATTGAAAAAATGAATGAGTACGGAATTAAATATGTATTTACTCGTACAGTAGGTTTCAATCACATCGATCTTCAAGCAGCAGCTGATTATAACATGAGTGTTGCTCGTGTTCCAGGATACTCTCCAAATGCAATTGCAGAGTTATCTTTAACGCTAGCAATGTCATTATTAAGACACGTTGCTCACACGGTGAACAAAACATCAAAATATGACTTCCGTGTAGATGGAACAATGTTCAGTAAAGAAATTCGAAACTGCAAAGTTGGTATCATTGGAACAGGGAAAATAGGTTTAACTGAAGCAAAACTATTCAAAGGATTAGGTGCTGATGTTTACGGATTTGATGTTTTCCAAAGTGAAGAAGCTAAACATGTAGTTAAATTTGTCGAGATGGATGATTTATTAGAAAAATGTGATATTGTGAGCTTACATGTACCATACTTCCCTGGGAAAAATGATAAGATGGTAAATGCTGAATTTATCTCGAAAATGAAAGATGGAGCAATTTTAATTAATACAGCTCGTGGAGAATTACAAGATAATGCTGCTATTTTAGAGGCTATTAAATCTGGTAAACTTGATGGATTTGGAACAGATGTATTCGCTAATGAAGCAGAATTCTTCTTCAAAAACTTTGAAAACGGAGATGAAATATCAGATCAAGTGGTTAGAGAATTAGTTGATCTATATCCGAAAGTGTTAGTTACGCCACACGTTGGTTCTAACACAGACGAAGCTTTATCAAATATGATTGAAATCAGTTATGATAACCTAAATGACATGTTAACAAAAGGTTCAACAGCGAATGCTATTGAATTACCAAAAACTAACTAATAATAAGTAAATATATAGGCTGTTGATGAATGGAGAAAATTCATGAATCAATAGCCTAATTTAATAAAAAGTGTAAAAAAGGTTAGTTTTTTGTGGGATTCGATTGCTTAGGAAGTAGGAGGAAGCTACACTATATTAAGCAGTGTAGCATTTCTCTATTTTTATATTTAAAACTCTTTGTCAAATTTGGGGCATAAAGTAAAATAGGAGATGAATTCTAGGTGGTAGTATACGACCTAGAATTTTTTTTGTTAATAGCTCTTTAACAAGTAGAGGAGGCGGAGTCTTTGAAATAAAAAAATATCCGTTATAAGAGTGAGAGATAAAAGTTAAATAATTGAAAGATTATTCTTTTTTGATGAAATAAGAGTAGTTCAAGCTCTAAAATAAAGAAAGATCTAAGCGGAAATATCGCCTAGATCTTAGTTACTTTTTATATGTATTGAATTCGATAAAGAGCTTATCAGTATAGCTTTAAATAAAATCAGTTGGTTTTATATCGTCCATACCAATCATTGGATCGATTATATTGATATTTTGAAAATTCAATATATATCCATTTATTTCTTCTTTTATTTCAAGATTTTGCATTTCCGCGTCTCTATCAGTTGTAAAGAACCATTCCAGTGCTGTCTGTCTAGTTACGACATTTGTTGGTTCTATTGACTTGTAAAATACATTTGAGCTACCACAAAGTATCAATTTTTTCTTAGCTCGTGTTATTGCAGTATAAGTTAAGTTTTTGTTTAACATAAAGTTATAATTATCGATAAATGGAATTATAACATTTTCAAATTCTGAGCCTTGTGCCTTGTGAATTGAGCAAGCATAAGAAAGGGTAATTTGGTTTAGCTCTGTTTTTTCATATGTTACATAATTGCCATCATAGTCTATTACAATCTTTACTTTATTTCCTTCTTTATAAATTTGCTCTATATATCCTATATCACCATTAAAAATATTATCTTCAGGTCTATTTACTAACTGCATTACTCGATCATTAACTTTATAGATTAATTCACCGTATTCTATTTGCTCTTCGTTGTCATTAAATCTTGATTGAATAGCCATATTTATCTCATTAATGCCACTTGTTCCTTTGTAAATAGGAGCTAATATTTGAATATTTTCTTTAGCAGAACCTTTTATTAAATCATCATAGATGGCTGAGATGACATTTATCATTTCATTTTTGTTTGCAGAGATAAATTCTTTATCATCGAAGTTTTCCAAAACATCAAATGGAATATTATTTTTTATTGAGTGTGAAATGTTTATAATACTTGAATGTTCACTTTGTCTAAAAATTTTATTTAATTTTACTGTAGAAATTGCTTTTGAATTAATTAAATCATTAAGGACATTACCAGGAGCGATAGAAGGAAGCTGATCGTTGTCTCCAACTAATATGATTTTAGCATCTTTGTTAATGATTTTTAGTAAATTGTACATTAAAAATACATCAATCATACTAGATTCATCTATTATAACTAGTTCTGATTTAATAAATTTCTCGCTAACGAATTCTTCCATATTTTCATCTTCTGTACTCCAACCAATAGCTTTATGAATTGTTGAAGCATAAAAGCCGGTACTCTCTGACATTCTTTTTGCAGCTTTACCGGTAGGAGCGCATAAAGTAAGAATATTTCTAGATTCATCAAGTAAATCATGAACACTGTAATTTTTTATTTTTTGGAATATTTTAATTACAGCTAGTATTATAGTGGTTTTCCCGGTACCAGGTCCTCCAGTAAGAATAGCAAAATTATTGCGTATACAGTTTTTTATCGCCGCTATTTGTACTATATCGTAAGAAATTTCTAATTCCTCTTCAACTTCATTTATATATTTATCTAGCAAGCCATCACTGATTTCAATTGTATTTTCCTGTTCTAATCTTTGAGTTATATCGCTGTAAATAGAATATTCAGAGTAGTATATTTCTGGTAAAAATACTCTGTCTTCGATTTCTATTAATTTTCCAGTGTCTAAGGCATATGTATAGGAGTTTAATATATCTTCTTTTGAGACTGCTATATTTCGTGATGAGTATAATATATTAAACGTATTGTAAAGCAAGTTGTTTTTAGAAATATATGTATTTCCCGTTGAAAAACAATATGAATTTATAGTATAAATAAAGGCGTATAGAATTCTTTCGCGATCATTTGCAGCTATTTCATTTGTTTCAGCTATTTTATCTACAGTTTTAAAGTTGATTCCTTTAATATCTTTAATTAATGAATAAGGATTTTCTGTAATGGTACGTAGTGTGTTATGTTTATAGAAGTTATATATTTTTAGAATTAAATTATTACTTAGATTGTACTCGTTTAGTTTAAGAATTATATCTTGTGTCTGTTTATTTGCAACAATAGTAGCATAAATCGTATCTTTTCGTTGCTCAGGAATACCTTTTATTTTAAATAGAGAATCTTTATCTTCATATATTTTATCTAAAGCATCTACTCCTAAAGTATCAACGATTAATTCTGCTGTTTTTCTCCCAACACCTTGAAATATAGAACTTGATAGATAAGATACTATAGCTTCTTTATCTTTTTCGATAACAGGTTCTACAACAATTGCTGATAATTGAGTTCCATATTTTCTGTGTTGTACTATTTCGCCTTTGAACGAATAAAGATCATCTTCTACAAATTCAAAATCATTAAAAGTACCAACTACACTAAGATAATCCCCATCAACAAAATCGTACTGATCATTTAAAAATATAGATAATATATAGTAATTATTCTCTTTGTTATGAAAAATAACTTTATTTAAATAACCTTCTACAGTTTGCATAATTAACTCCTATTAATTTCTTTATATGAACAATGATAATATATTATAGTAAAAATGTCTAGTAGGTGGATATGATTATACTTTTATAGATATAAAAAAATTATTAAAGAAAATAAATATGTTATTTTAATTACAAACTATGTTTCGTTATGGCAATATTTTTTATAAAGTGTTATAATAATGTGATAACAATTAAAGGAGGATGGATTTGTGATCACTGTAAAAGATGTATATAATCAACTAAATGTATTAGCAGATGTTAAACTTGCTGAAAAATGGGACAATGTTGGCTTAATGTTAGGTGATAATAATAGTAATGTTAATAAAATTTTAGTTTGTTTAGATGTAACTACAAAAGTAGTAGAAGAAGCTGTGGAAAATAATGTAGATTTAATAGTTTCTCATCATCCTCTTATTTTTAAACCATTGAAATCATTGGATTTTACAGATGATTTCAAGTCTAATATTATTAGAGATTTAATAAAGAATGATATTTCAGTAATTTCATTTCATACTAATTTAGATTCAGCGAAATTAGGTCTTAACGATTATTTGGCTAAATTGCTTGATTTGGATGATATTAGAGTATTATTTGAACATAATTTAGATAAAGAAGCTGGACTAGGAAGAATAGGAAAATTATCTTCATCATTATCTGTAGAAGATTTTATAGTATATATTAAGGAAAAATTCTTATTGGATAGTGTTTCTGCTGTTATTGGGAATGACAAAGAAATTAAAACAGTAGCATTATTAGGAGGAAGCGGGGCTGACTTTCTATATTCACTACCAGACGTTGATATCTACTTGACAGGTGATGTAGGGTATCATGCTGCACTTGATGCTATAGAAATGAAAAAAAATATTATTGATATTGGTCATTTTACAGAAAGTTTAGTAAAAGATTTATTAAAAGACTATCTTTCTAAGCAAGGTATTGAAGTTATTAAATCAAATGTGGAGGAATCACCATTTAAAATTTTATAAAGGAGGAATATAATATGGCAAAAGCCACACCGACTATGGAAGATTATATTGAAGTAATTTATTCTTTGGTAAAAAATAAAGGCTATGCACGAAGTGCGGATATAGCAGAAAAACTAGACGTTTATCCATCTACTGTAACTAAAATGTTGAAAAAACTTGATGTTGAAGGCTATATTGTATATGAAAAATATAGAGGTATTGCCCTAACTGAGCAAGGAGAAAAAATGGGTGAATATGCTTTAACAAGACATGAGTTATTAGAAGATTTTCTAAGACTAATAGGAGTAGACGAAGATAAAGTTTATGAAGAAGTAGAGGGTATTGAGCATCATTTTGGTAAAAGTTCATTAGAGAAAATTAAAGATTTGATGAAATACCTAAGAGAACATAACTATAAAGCGTAATGGAGAATTAGAGTGGCTGATAAAGAGTATTTAAAATTATGTAATCATATTTTAGAAAACGGAATAGAAAAAGAAGATAGAACAGGGGTTGGTACAAAGAGTATATTTGGATACCAAATGAAGTTTGATTTATCTGAGGGATTCCCATTATTGACTACAAAAAAAGTAAACTTCAATTTAGTATGGTCTGAACTATTGTGGTTCATTAAAGGAGATACTAATATTAAGTTTTTACTTGAAAATAAAAATAATATTTGGAATGAGTGGGCTTTTAAAAAATGGATAGAAAGTGATGAATATACTGGGCCAGATATGACAGATTTTGGTCATAGAACTCTAGTTGATGAAGAGTTTTCTAAACAATATAAAGAGCAAATGTCAATATTTAAAGAACGAGTTCTAACAGATGATGAATTTTCAGAAAAATACGGTGATTTAGGTAATGTTTATGGTAAACAATGGAGAGATTTTAATGGTGTCGATCAATTAAAAAATGTTGTTGAACAAATTAAGAGTAATCCATCATCTCGTCGTTTAATCGTTTCATCATGGAATCCAGCAGAAGTGGATACAATGGCACTTCCTCCTTGTCACTCGTTGTTTCAATTTTATGTGAATGATGGGAAATTAAGTTGTCAATTATACCAACGAAGCGGTGATGTGTTTTTAGGTGTTCCATTTAATATTGCTTCTTATTCATTACTTACTATTTTGATTGCTAAGGAATGTGGACTTGAAGTGGGTGAGTTTGTTCATACTTTAGGTGATGCGCATATTTACAAAAATCACTTTGAACAAGTAAAAGAACAAATGTCTAGAACACCATATTCATTACCGGAATTAAAAATAAATGCTTTTGAAAGTATTTTTGATCTTAAAATAAAAGACGTAGAAATTGTAAATTACGAGAGTCATCCGTTTATTAAAGCACCAATAGCAGTTTAGGAGGGATAATATGTTATCACTAATAGTTGCATATGATAAAAATAAGTCTATAGGAAAAGAAAATACGATTCCATGGCGTTTAAAGAGTGATATGTTGAGAGTTAAAGAATTAACTACTAACCAGACTATTATCATGGGCCGTAAAACATTGGACAGTATTGGTAGAGCGCTACCGAATAGGATAAATAGAGTATTAACTCGTGATAAGAATTCTTTAAGTCACTATTCAAATATTGAAGTATATACTGATGATTCGATTCTAGAAAATATAAAAACGGAAAAGGCATATATTTTTGGCGGAGGAATGATTTATAATAAATATTTTGATAAATGTGATGAAATGTTTATAACAGAAGTAAATACAATTGTAGAAGCTGATACTAAATTTCCTGAATTTGATGAAAATGAGTGGGAATTAATAAGTCGTGAAGAATTCTTCAAAGATGAATATAATGAGTTTGATTTCGTATTTTTACATTATAAAAGAAAGAGGAAATAATAAATGTTAGAAAAAGTGAAGATAATTATTGATTCGTCAAGTGATTTAACTTTTGATGAAATTGAGAAATATAATGTGGATGTAATTCCTCTAACAATTAATATTGATGGAAATGAGTATGATTACCGTACAATAAGTAATGATGAGTATATTGAAAGAATGAGAACAGCTACAGCTTATTCAACTAGTCAACCGGCAATCGGTAAGTTTTTAGAAGCTTATGAAAAATGGACGAAAGAAGGGTATAAGGTGATTGTTTTAACACTTTCTTCTGCTTTAAGTGGTACGTATAATACGGCGGTTACAGCAAGTTCAGAATTTGAGGGGGTACATGTTGTTGATACTAAGACAACAACACGAGGTATGTTTTTCTTACTTAAAGAGTGTTTAAAACAACTCGAAGAAAATGTATCCGTGGAGGAAATTGCGGAGAACTTAAGAGAGAAAGCTAAAAATATTTTAACGTATGTTACAATCGATAAACTTGACAATTTGGTAAAAGGTGGTAGACTAAGTAAGTCACAAGCTTTAATTGGAGGTTTACTAAATATTAAAGTTTTAACGCAGTTAAAAGAAACTGAGTTAGTTGCCTTAGATAAAGTTCGTGGTAAGAAAAAATTAGTTCAAACTTTAATTAAACATATTGAAGAAGCGAAACAAGGAAAAACAATAAAAAGTATCAGCTTGCCAAATGCTTTAGCTGATGAGTATGTAGCCTGTCTCTTATACACATCTGACGCTGCCGACGATATGCAGTGTG
>CAMYEU010000030.1 GCA_947254465.1 uncultured Gemella sp.
ACACACTGCATATCGTCGGCAGCGTCAGATGTGTATAAGAGACAGGTGTACCATTGGCTTCAAAATATGGGTTAACTACCTCTACGTTTTTAGCGTTTACAGATGGATCATCTTCATCTGTTGTCGTTGCCGCTGGATCTGATTCCACCGCACGTCTTTTACGTGATTTTGGTTTGTTACTTTCTGTTGTTGCAGCAGTTGCTTCTGCTGGTTTTGTTGTTTCTGCTGCTGTGTTAGATGTCTCTTGAGTTTTTGGTGTTGTTTGCTCTTTGTTTTCTGCAGTGTTTGTTTCTGTTGCTAGTTTTTCATTAATTTTTTCAGCTGCTTTTTCTGCTGTTGTTGGTGTCGTCGGTGCAGTAGTTGTTGCTACTGGTGCCGCTACCTCTTCCTTTTTATTATCCTGTGCTGTTGTGTTGTTATTTGTCGCTGCGTTTGTTACATTAGCTTCTGTTGCTGTATTAGTTTCAGCTGCTGATGCTGAACCTTGTCCTAATGCCATAAATAAAGCTGATACAGCCACACTTGCTGCACCAAAACTAACTTTACGAATAGAAAAACGAGTCACCTTTTCTCGACTTGAATTTTCTATGTTGTTTTTTAATGATTTATTTTTCATTTACATTATCTCCTCCTAATTTAAATTTTTCAACTGGACTATTATTACATAGATACCTAAAACTTACCTTAAATATTTTCTTAAATATTTAAGACTATAGGTTTAATTTTATATGTGCCCCCTTTCACCACGTATTTTATCACTTTTTGAATGCATATTCAACTTTTAAAAGTTTTAAATATAACTTTTTTCTTATATTACTTTTAATAAAATTATAATATATTTTAAATATTAGCATTATTCTTTGTCTATATATTCTTATAATAAAATATTCTTTATTATTTTCATACAACAACATCAGAATATATATACTCGTAATTTTTTAATAATTATATGTATTTTCCAGTATATTTTTTCCCCCTTAATTTAAATATATAGTTTCACCTATAAAAGAATTATATATTTTCGATATATTGACAGCATTCTAACTATAATTATTATTTTTACTATTTATTGATATAACAAATATAATTTTTTCTTGCTATTAATTTCTGATATCATTTTAACTTTTCACCACCTATACTATAAATCTATTTATTAAACTACAAATTAATATTCTTCTTTGACAAAATACAACAAAATTCATATCATATTATTTCCATCTTCTCCCTAAATAAAAAAAGACCGTTGATTCATACATAACCTGAATTTATCAACAGTCAAACTACCCTAAGAATTTAATAAAGTAGTGTTTTTTCTATAATATATTATTTAATTTAAAATCTTATTTTACTATCTTTTTACCAAAGCTTAATGATGCAATTAGTAGTAACGCACCTAATACTGCACCGATAACTAAAGCTAATAAGTACATAAGCGGGTTACTTACAGCGCCTGCAGCGATAGCGAAGATTCCTCCGTGAGGAGCTTTTGATACAGCACCAAAAGTCATACTTAACGCTCCAGCGATACCACTTGAGATGAATAATGGTGGAATAACACGTGCCGGGTTACTTGCTGCGAATGGAATAGCTCCTTCTGTGATGAATGATAATCCCATTACGTAGTTTACTAATGCTCCACTACGTTGAGCTTTTGGCCAGATATTTTTGTTGATTGTAGCTGAGATTGCGATTGCTAATGGAGGTACCATACCCCCAATCATAACCGCAGCCATTACATCACTTCCTGCTGCTCCTGCAGATGTTAATAGCGCTGTACCTGTTACGTAAGCAGCTTTGTTAATTGGACCACCCATGTCGATAGCCATCATCGCAGCTACTACAAATCCAAGAATGAACTTACCGCTTCCATTAAGACTTTCGATAAAATGTTTTAACCCTTCCATTACACTTGCCATTGGCGCATTGATTAGGAAGATCATTAGTAATCCCATGATTAACGATCCTAAGATAGGGAATAGGAAGATTGGTTTAATACCATCTAATGAACGAGGCATCCAACTGAACGCAATTTTTAATACGTGGATAATTCCACCAGCTAAGAACCCGGCTACTAACGCTCCTAAGAACCCTGATGGAGTGTATGCTAATAAGTCACTTTTCAGACTTAAAATTCCTGGGTCTGCTAAAATACCACCGATCATACCAACGATGAATCCTGGACGATCAGCGATAGAACGACCGATGAATCCAGCTAGGATTGGTAACATCATACTAAATGAAATTTTACCGAAGTAGAATAATACTTCTGCAACTTTATTGTAAGATGAATCTTTCGGATCAAATGAGTTAATACCCCAGATGAATGATAATGCAATAAGAATACCACCAGCTACTACAAATGGTAGCATATTACTTACACCTTCCATTAGGTGTTTGTAAGCACGACGTCCAATACTTTCATTTGCTGAAGAATCTTCTGAAGCATCTACAGCTCCGTCGTGTTTGTAGATAGGAGCTTTCCCATCTAAGATTGTTTGGATAAGTTCTTCTGGTTTGTTAATTCCATCCGCAACTTTTGTCATAATTGTTGGTCGTCCATCAAAACGAGCAACTTCTACTTTTTTATCAGCCGCAACGATAATCCCCGCAGTCCTTTCTATATCTTCTTTTGTAAGCTTGTTTTCTACACCAATTTGACCATTTGTTTCTACTTTAACATCTAGCCCCATCGCTTTTGCTGTTTCTTTAATTTTCTCAGCAGCCATGAATGTATGAGCAATACCCGTTGGACAAGCTGTTACCGCGATGATATATGGTTTTTCTCCACTTGGAGCTGCTAGTTTTTCTTCTTTTGGTGCTTCTGTTTTCGCTACGAAGTCTTCAAATACTTTTTCTACATCTGCTTTCGTAGTAGCTTTATCTAATCCTACTTTTACATCTGTATCCATAAGAGCTTGCGATAATGAAGCTAGAGCTTTAAGGTGCTCATCTGCTCCACCGTCTGGTGCACAAATCATAAAGATGTGTTTTGCATGTTGTCCATCAAAACTTTCCCACTCAACACCTTCGTCGCTTTTCGCATAAACGATCATCGCTTTATCGAAGTCTACACTTTTTGCGTGAGGGATAGCTACATTTTCTCCTACTCCTGTAGTTGATTGAGCTTCACGAGCTAGTAAGGCAGTTAAGAAATTATCTTTACTAGCGATAATATTTTTTTCCACTAACATACTTGTTAGTTTATCCAGAGCTTCTTTTTTATCAGCAGCTCTGAATCCGAATTGAACTAAGTCATAATTTAGAACATCTGTTAATTTCATTTCTTTCTCCTTTGTTAATTATATATTTCCGAGAAAATATTTTTAACTTATTTTTGTTTTTTCTGTAAATAATTTATTTCAACTTCAAATTGTAGGGTTAATTACTAATTCACTCACCGACAACCTATCGAAATTTTATTTTAATTTTTTAACTTCAATTTGTGAGTGACTCCAAAATCGTGATTTCGAAGAAACAAGATTTTGTTAAGTCACCCCCGCACAGTTTATTAGGTATCTAAAGAGCTTTTATTAAGCGAATTTAGATATCAATAAACCACTGCGTCTATGATGTATAATAAACACTTTTTGAAAATTTAGGACTTTTAGGTCATCGACCACCATCAATCTATCGAAATTTTATTTTAATTTTTTAACTTCAATTTGTGGCAACAACTCCTCAATTAGCTTTTTACTTCCTACACCTACTGAGAATGATGTCGCACCACCTGCAGCTGATGCATAGCGTAGGGCTTCTTGGTAATCTTTTGTTTCGTTGTATTTCGCGACGAACATCGCAAGCATACTATCTCCTGCCGCAACAGTCGATACTATTTTACCTTTAGCTACATTTACCTCGAATACTTCTTTATCTTCAGTTAATAGTAAAGCTCCGTCTGCTCCACGTGAAACAAGTATGTTTTTCGCACCGCGTTCTTGTAATTTTTCAGCGTATTGTAGAATTTCTTCTATACCATTTAAAGTTACGCCGAACATTTCACCAAGTTCAAATTCATTCGGTTTAACTACGAATGGTTTGTATTGAAGCGTATCTAATACCAACTCTTTATTACTGTCTACTACTAATGTAGCTCCTGAAGTAGATACTTTCTTCGCTATAGCTTTAAAGTCTTTCACTCCCATTCCCGCGATAACATTACCTGATAAAAATACCACATCTTCTTTAGTCAACACTTCTAATTTAGTAAAAAAGTCACTCACGTTATCTAGGTTTACACTACTACTTTGTCCGTTAATTTCAGTCTCTGTTTCTGTAGTTAACTTCATGTTGATTCTAGTCGCTCCACGTGTTTCTACAAAATCATGTTTCACACCTAGGTTATCTAGTTCTGATTTTATAAAATATCCCGTGAATCCAGCGACAAATCCCCACGCCTTACTATCAACACCAACATTGTTAAGTAAGATAGAGATATTAATACCTTTTCCACCTACTACGTACTTCGCTTCTTGGGTTCTATTTAGTTTTCCAAGTGCGAAATTTTCCGCCGTTGTCAGCATGTCAACAGCTGGATTTAAAGTAATTGTATAATACATTATTAGTCCTCCTTTATACTTTTTACTTCTATTATATTTTTAAATTTCTTATATTGTTCTGGGACTTCATAAGATACAATGATTACATCATCTAATTCGGTGAATTTTTGGAATTTTTTATGTCCGAATTTTGACTTATCAGCAAGAATGTATTTTCTCTTACTATTTTTTAACGCCGTTGCTTTGATGAATGATTCATTTTCTTCAGCTGTCGTTACACCAAAAGTTTCATCTATCCCATTGCAACCTACAAAACACATATCAAAGCTGTATTTCTTCAGTTGTTCAATAGCGACCGGACCGATAACAGCTTGTGTAGAATGTTTTATCGTTCCACCTAATATTATTGTATGAATTTTGTTATTAATTAGTTTCTGTAAATGATATGTTGAATTCGTCACAACAGTTATTCTTCTACCACGAAGGTATTCTATCATTTCATATGTTGATGTCCCCGCATCAAGATAAATCGTCTGTCCTGATTGTAATATATTATTACAAATGTACTTCGCAATCTCTCTTTTTTCCTGTAGAAAGTCTGTACGTTTTACTTCGACACTTTCTTCACTTCCTCGGGCTGCTGAGCGTTTCATCGCACCACCATGTGTTCTATATAATAAGTTCTTATCTTCTAGATTTGTAAGATCTCGTCTTATTGTAGCTTCCGAAACATTACAATGTTCCATCAACTCCTTTAGATTCAATGAACCTCTCTCATCTAATAAATCTAAAATTTTATTCCATCTTTCATTTACCAATGTCTTCTCTCCTAACTCCCATGATTATTATATCTAATATAATATAGCTATTCAATCAAATTCAAGCAAAAACACTCATAAATAATCAAAATAAATGATTAAAATGAGTGTTTTATCTATAATATCTGATTGTTTTTCTAAATGATGAGCGATTTTTTATTTTCAAAAGAATTACAAAAAAGTTTTCATAATACCGACAAATTAAACCTAATTGAGATTTTATAATTCCCACTGCGAAGATTTTCATGCGCGATTGATGAGCGATTTATATTATCTATAATCTAAAATAAGTGATTAAACACTGTTTATCACTCAATCCTCAAAAATTATTTTTAGAATTAGTTTGTTCAAATTTCACCACTTGTAAGCACTATGCTTTAAAGTAGTAAAATTATCAAATATAGAAAATTAATAAGTATCTCTATTAAAAAAAGGGAATATACTAAATCCAAGGATAGAATTTTCTTATCTTTTTATTAATTTTATTTTTTAAAAATGTACTTCTAATTTTTACAAACAACTAAATTCTATCAACTTCAAAAGCAATATTACATTCTTTATATTCCTGTACGATTTAATACTTCTTTTGCTTCATTTAATACATCTTCTATTATGTTTTTAACAGGACGCACTTCAGTTACCAATCCTGCTATTTGCCCTGCCATTACTGAGCCATTTTCTACATCACCATCATAAACAGCACGTCGTAATGACCCCAATGTTAACTCTTCTAATTCCATAAGTGTTGAGGATTGTTCTTCTAATTCGTGGTATCTTTTTGTAAGTTCATTTTTTATACCACGAACTGGCGCTCCGAATTTTTCTCCAGTTAGCGTAGTTGATGTATCATCCGCTTCTAATATCATATTTTTATATTCATCTGTTACCGGACACTCTTCTGAAGCTAAGAATACCGTTCCCATCTGAACTCCACTCGCTCCTAAACAATATGCCGCGGCCATCCCGCGGCCATCAGCAATACCACCAGCTGCAACAACCGGGATTTTCACCGCTCTTGTTACTTGTGGTAATAACGCCATAGTTGTACTAGTTCCAACATGCCCTCCAGCTTCCATCCCTTCGACAACGACAGCATCACAACCTAACTCTTCCATTTTCTTTGCAGCTTTCACAGAAGGAATAACTGGAATAACTTTTATCCCCGCTTCTTTTAAACGTGGCATGAATTTTCTAGGTGTTCCCGCCCCTGTTGTGACGATTTTGACACCTTCTTCAATAACAACATCGATTATTTTATCGATATTCGGCATCATAAGCATAAGATTAACCGCAAAAGGTTTATCGGTAAGTTCTTTACACTGTTGAATCTCTTTACGTAGTTCTTCAGGGCTCACTCCCCCTGAAGCTAATATCCCTAACGCTCCAGCATTAGATACTGCTGAAACTAATTCATGTCTCGCTATTTGAGCCATCGCCCCTTGAAAAATTGGATATTTTATTCCTAAAAGGTTTGTAATTGTCATAATGTTTCTCCTTTATATTTTAATTATATAGCTTATTTCTTTATATCTTTCTATTTTTCTAAATATAACAAAACACTACGCACATACTCAACAGAATATATACGTAGCATCTGCACGTTATAACTCCGTAAAGATCAATAACGCTAATTTCCTCTACACACATTGTACTATTTCTCTTAATTAACCGTCAAGGGAGTGACTCAAAAATCACGATTCGTAGAATCGATTTTGTTGAGTCATCCCCACACAGTTTATTAGATATCTAAAAAGCTTTTATAAAGCCGAATTTAGATATCAATAAATCACTGTGTCTATGAATTCTCATATGAACTTTGTTAAATTCTAGAACTTTTAGAACAACCCCTATTTATCTTTTTATTTGTATTTTTATCCTATTCGGATTATCCTACTTTTAAAAAATAAATTTAGCAACTACGTAGCAAACTATCATTAAGATCACCGATGATAAGAAGCACGCTGTGAATACTCGCACACCACGTTCTTTAATAACTTTAAAGTTAACACTCATACCAAGAGCTGCCATTGCCATTCCTAAGAAGATATACGCAGCGTCAACAAAGTAAGGCGCTAATGGTTTTAAGAAAGTAACATAACTTCCTAAAATACTCATAAAAATAAACCCTAAAATAAAGTACGGCATAGGCACCTTACCTTTTGTTTCATCTTGAGTCTTTTTATTAACTACAATCAATATACCCGCTACTACAATAAGCATAAGCACACGAGATAACTTAGTAAGAATCGCAGCATCTAGAGCTACTTGACCTCCTGCACCTCCTGCCGCAACTGCATGAGCTATTTCATGAAGACTTCCTCCAGTAAATACTCCGTAATTGTATGCATCGAGACCTAAATAGGGTTGTAAGGTTACTTCTATCAAGGTAAATACTGTACCCAAGATTGCAACTACCGCAACAGCAAGGACACTATTATCAGTTTTCGCACGAAGCTGACCACTGACCCCCATAACTGCCGCAGCACCGCAGATACCACAACCACATGAAGAAAGTAGGGCGAGTTCGTGATCTACTTTAAACGCACGACACATAAAGTAAGTTAAAGTAATCATAAATAGTACAATAAAGAAGGCAACAACTAATGTTTTCTTTCCTTCAGTTAAAAGTCTATCTAACGCTAGCTTAAACCCTAATAAAATTATCCCCAGGCGCAAGAACTTATTACTTATAAACGGAATATCCACCTTAACCTGTTCCTTTAATCCTTTCGATGTTTGCAACACCATACCAATAACAAGCGCAATTACCAAGTGTCCAAAAAGTTTTAACACTGGTACTTGCGCAAGATATTTCGCGGCTAACGAAATAACTAACATTATACCTAAGGTATAATAAAAATTAATACTCTTAAATCTACTCATAAGAGATTTCCCCTTTTATAATATTTATCTAAATAATAACTATTTATAGTTTAATTATACTACTTACGGTATTGCTCTTCAAGGAAATATAGAAAAAGACGTAACTCCCTCTAAAGTTACGTCTTTTCTCAGCCATTTATTTAAATATGTTATCCTAATAATAGGAACAGGTAGTGCGCAATAACCCCTGCTGCTATACCACCTATTGTATGAGATAAAATTGCTTTTGAAGATAGTTTTCTTACTCCAAGAGCATCCATCATACCGATATGTGTACTTAAGTATCCACTCCAACACATACCCATCGCTGTAAATACCGCGATATCATTCGGTCCAATAAGACCACTTCTTAAGAATTCAGGCACTAGAGAAATCGCTCCACCCACAGCTCCTAACGCTGTTATCGGGAAGGCTATTGCTTCTGCTGAATGGAATCCAAATAATGGTTCTAATATGAATGTTAGTTTTTCTCCTAACCAAGGTAAGAAACCAACTCCCTCATACGCTGCACCTGTATATCCTCCAGCCGGCATTTTAAATGTTAACATCATCACAAAAGTACAAACAATCAGTACTCCTGGGATAATTGCCATTCCCATTTCTACTCCTGTTTTTCCACCTTCTAAAATAGTATCTAAAACTCGTTGGAACATGTTACCATCACGAACTATTCTTACTTTATCAGGCGCTTCTTCTTCGCCATCTAATTCTACTACTGGATCTTCCGCTTCGTCACCATAGTATTTTTTAGTTTCTCTTAACATTAAACGAACACTTATAATACTACCTAATATCGCTCCAACATTACCTATAATTGCTGCTTTGATAAATCCTTCTCCTTGTCCCATCATAAACATCGTTACAATAAGTCCCATTCCGAAGGCTGTACCTAAGTTACATAACGCTGGCACCTGATATTTTTTAAAGAACGCTACAAAACGCTTATCTTTCGCAAATGGAATAATTGCTGGATTATCCGATAAATAAGTAGCAACTGCTCCAGTTACACTTGCTCCCGGCATCCCCCAAAGTGGTTTCATAAGCGGTGCAAATATTTTATTAATTAATGCAATTGCTCCAAACTCTGATAACAGTGCGCTGATTGCTCCAGCAATAACTGCCATCGCCATAATGAAAAATACTGTATTCAGTAATAAGTCGTGCGCAGTAGCCATCATAGTTTTAAACATAAGTGGCGTCCCCATTTTCCTTGCCATAAATCCAAATATCAAGAAAAATATAGCTAGAAAAATAAACGTCTCTAAACTAACAGCTTTTTTTACCACTGTATTCTTATTTTTTTTCTTGGTCCTATCCCCGTCCATAAAAATTATCCTTTCTTTAATTTTGATTAAATTTAATTATCCTTGTTTGAATTCATTCAAACACACTGTACTAATACAACTTACATATAATATTATAACATATTTTCTTTATTACCGCAACTATCTCAACAATTTTGTAATTAATTTAACTATCCTTGATATTATATATCTTTTATTATAATAAAAATTAACTCTTTTCAACCTTTATAACCCTAATCTTCTGAACATTATAAACACTTAAATATCCTATCTTCTAAAAATATTAATTATTTATAAATTTTATCATTCAACAAAAGTTTATTGTGATACAGAAGCCTTAGGTGTTATATTTATTCTATAATCAATAGCTAAATGAGTATTATTTTTATATTTTAAACTTTCAAAACTTTAAAAATTTAAAAATCTTTACTACTTTAAACAAGTTAGATTAATTGCAATTACACCTCTTTTTTGGTAAAATTAACTAGCAACAAATAAATTATAGGAGAAGATTTTTTATGCGAAAGAAAAATGAAAATAATAATAAAATTTTAAAGTTTTCAATTAGAAAATTATCTCTTGGTGCAGCACCGGTTGTTATCGGAGCTTTATTTTTTGGAAGCTATGTACCAAGCGAAGCACTTGCAAATGAAAACAACACAAGCGTTAAATATACTTATCTAGCTGAAAACGAATTGACCGATGCAGAAAAAACTTTAGTTAAACGAAGTATACCTACTAATGTTAAACAAGATGAAACATACTACATGGTTTATAAAAAAGAAGCACAAACTTCTACTAAACCTTCAACTGAATTAAAATCACTGCCAAATACTGGACAAAGTTCATTACCAGTTGCTGGACTTGGAATTGGTACTGCAGTATTAGTAGTTCTTTTAATGTCGAAAAAACACAGAAACAAAGTACTTAGTGTAGTATTAATCGGAGCTATGGGGCAAAGTATCGTTATGCCTTATCAATCATTCGCCTTTGAAAACAAAGAGTTAGTACGTTACAACACTCAAACAACAGTAGCTAATTCAAATGAACTTGCGAATGGTGTAATCAATATAGATGGTTACCGTTATGTTGGTTATTTCACACTTAGTGATTTAGGTACGTCACCTCAACAAGAACAAAACGCTATCCCTAAACCAACACAACCTCAACAAAAGCCTACTCAAAAACCTGAAGTAACTTACAAAACAACACCTGAAGTAGCACCTAAAACATTAGTAGAAAACAAACCTGAACTTAAATCTACTATTGAAGCTGTTCCTTTCAAAACTGTAAAACAGCCTGATGCTACTCTTCCTAAAGGACAAAATAAAGTTGTTCAAAAAGGGGTTAGCGGGGAACAAATCATATTTAGCGAAGTAACTACTGTTGATGGTAAACAATCTAGCAAAGTTATTAAAACTTCAATTACAAAACAACCTGTAGATGAAGTAATCGCTATTGGTACTAAAGAGGAAGTTGCACCTACTCCAGTCGTTACTCCAACAACTAAAGTAACACCTACTGAAGGTGAAAAAGCTCCAACTGTAATAAAACCTGAAGTTGTAACTTCTACAGAAGTAATTCCATTCCAAACTATCACTCAAAATGACGCTACTTTACCTAAAGGGCAAACTAAAGTTGTTCAAAAAGGAGCTAACGGTAAACGTACTATTTTAACAGAGGTAACTACTGTTAATGGTAAACAATCTAGCACAGTACTAGAAAACACAATCACAGAACAACCTGTAAATGAAGTTATTGCTGTGGGAACTAAGGAAGAAGCAGTTCCAACTCCGCAGCCAGAAACTCCAAAACCTGAGGAAACTAAACCTACTCCTCAACCAGAAATTAAAAAGCCTGAGGAAACTAAATCAGAAGAAAAAATTGATAAAACAGCACTAAAAGCTCAAATCGATAGAGCTCTTGCTCTTGTACCTGCTGATTATTCGGCTGCAAGTTACAATTCTCTAAAACCAATATTAGAAGCTGCTCAAAATATTTACAATTCTGATTCTGTAAAACAACCTGAAGTAGATAATGAGACAGCTAAACTTAAAGCTGCCATCGACGCTTTAACTGTTGATAAAACAGACTTAAACAAAACTATCGCCGATGCGAACTCAAAAACTAAAGAGCATTACAGTGACACAACTTGGGCTAATCTTCAATCTGTATTAGCTGATGCTGAAAAAGTTACAAACAACCCAGCAGCTAAACAAAGCGAAGTAGATCACATTAACGAAAAACTTAAAGCCGCTATTGCTGGATTAAATACAGATAAGACTGAACTTGAAAAACAACTTGCCGATGCTAAGTCTAAGACTGCTTCAGATTATAGCACTGCGTCTTGGTCTACATTAGAAGAAGCGAAAAATGCTGCTCAAGAAGTAGAAGATAACGCTACTGCTACTCAAACTCAAATCGATGAAGCTGCCAAAAAACTTAAAGCTGCTATCGAGGCATTAAAAACTGATAAGACTGAACTTGAAAAACAACTTGCTGACGCTAAGTCTAAGATTGCTACTGACTTCAGCCCTGAAACTTGGTCTGCATTAGAAGAAGCGAAAAATGCTGCTCAAGAAGTAGAGGATAACGCTACTGCTACTCAAGCTCAAATCGATGAAGCTACTAAGAAACTTAAAGCTGCTATCGAGGCATTAAAAACTGATAAGACTGAACTTGAAAAAC
>CAMYEU010000031.1 GCA_947254465.1 uncultured Gemella sp.
CCCGCACAGTTTATTAGATATCTAAAAAGCTTTAATAAAGCGAATTTAGATATCAATAAACTACTGCGTCTATGAATTATCAAATACATTTTGTTGAAATTTAGGACTTTTGGGTCAGCCCCTTTAAAAAATAATATCGTTGTATTTTCATGCGAAGAATTGTTATCGAAAATATGTGAAAATATAGAGAGATAATTCCTTTTGTTAAGGTAAGTAAATTAAAGATAACAATTCAATTTATATTTATTTTTTATGAGAGTATAAATTAAATATTGGAGTTTGATTAGCTTTTGACAAAGTATAAATAGTATGAAATAATTAAGATGTATATATAGTTAATATTAATTAATATAGTTACACTTTAAACGACAAAAATTTAGTCGATTAGTGTATAAAAGAGCTAAAAGATTGCATTTTAAGTCGTTTATTAACTTTTTTATTATAAAACCAGGTACAAAAGCTGTGCTTGGTTTTTAATTTTTCTTATAAATTTTGTATGAAATACTAAATAATAAAATTCATTTAGACTTATAAAAACATTATATCTGAAAATTATCTTTGTTTTTCAGATAATATATGTTAAAATATAGAAATATACTTTAAATACACTTAAAAAAAGATAGGAGATGAAGGAATGACACTGACTAAAAAGACAGTCGTAAGTGTGCTAAGTGCAGCATTACTACTAGGAAATATCAGTACGTTTAATTATGGAGTATCATCAAAAATAACATTAGCTCACGAAGAAAAAAAAGATGAGTTATCAAATGTTTCAAAAAGTGAAGAACATAAGTTTCAAAATGATGATAAGGTAAAAGTTATTGTTAAATTAAAAGGTGATGTTGACCCTAATAAGTTAAAAACAAAAGAAGGAATTAAAGAAGTTACGGAATCAACAAAAGCACCTAGGGAAAAGGCATTAAAAGAGATTAAAGATAGAGGTATCGATTATGAAAAACTGTTTGAATATGATACATTGATGAATGGTTTTGCCTTAGAAACTACATTCTCAAATGCTAAAAAAATTCAAGAGTTAGACTTTGTAGACACTGTTGAAATGAGTGTTAGCTACAATAAACCAGAAAATGTAGCGAGCGAAGAAGAGAAAAAAGAAAGCACTGAAGCTAATGATTTTTCTAAAGCTTTAGACAGTTATAATCTTATTAATATACAACCTCTTTGGAATAAAGGATATAGAGGGCAGGGAAAAGTTGTTGCAGTATTAGATTCAGGGCTTGATCCTAATCATCCAGTACTTAGATTATCAGATAATTCAAAATCTAAATATAAATCTAAAGATGAAATTGAAAAAATAAAAAAAGAAGCAGGTATAGACTACGGTAAGTGGTATAGTGAAAAATTACCATTTGCATTCAACTATAATGACTGGAATAATGATATTAAACAAAGTGCTTATAAATCACACGGTATGCACGTTGCCGGGACTGCAGTAGGTAATCCTAAGGAGAAATTTACAAATGGTGATTACGTAACAGGTATAGCACCAGAAGCGCAGTTAATTTTCATGCGTGTATTCTCAGATACTAAAAATGCAGGAACAGAATCTTATATTTATACAAAAGCTATAGAAGATGCGATTAAACTAGGCGCAGATACGATAAACCTAAGTTTAGGTTCGCCAGCTGGTTCAGTAGTAGAAGTAGGAGACGGTTTAGTTCGTGCTATGGATGTTGCGAAAAAAGCTGGTGTTAATATAGTTGCAGCAGCTGGGAACAATGCATTCTTCGCTAGTGGACAAACAAACCCAAGTGCAGCTAACCCAGATTACGGGACTGTAGGAAGGCCATCGGTTTCTGAAGATGCAATTTCTGTAGCGAACATAAGCAACAGCGTTCTTAACAGAGAAGTGGCGAATATCGAGCAGCTTAAAGACAATGCTGACTTTGATAATGGAAAAATGCCAATTTTTAGCTATACTAAACAATTCGAGAAGAGAGCATATGACTATGTGTATGTAGGAGTTGGTAAAGCTGAAAACTACGCTGATAAAGATTTAACTGGAAAGATCGCCCTTATCCAACGTGGTGGTAATAGCTTTGAAGAAAAAGTTAAACTAGCTAAACAATACGGGGCAGCTGGAGCGGTAATCTACTTTAATGAAGGAGATACTATTTACAACCTGACATTAAATGGCCAAGATAAAGATTTCCCTGTAGTAACAACTTACTACAAATTTGGTAATGAACTTTCTGCTCATGAAGGGGAATATAAAATAACATTTAATGGTACTTGGGATAAACAAGATAATCCTAAAAAAGGTGAATTCGATGAATCTACTGGTTGGGGAATGAGTGTTGATGGATACTTAAAACCTGACGTAACAGCACCAGGAGGAGATATCTTATCATCTTATAATGATGGAAGATACGGTCTAGATAGTGGAACAAGTATGGCTTCACCACACGTTGCGGGAGCTATAACTCTTGTGAAACAAGTATTATCAGAAAGATTCCCGAACTTGAGTGCTGAAGAGATCCAAGGTTTAGCGAAGAGATTAATCATGAGTACGGCAAATCCACAGGTATATTCTGATAGCTACACAACAGCATATAGATCACCACGTCTTCAAGGTGCAGGTCTAATCGATGCTAATAAAGCAGCATATGGAGATCTTTATGTAACTGGAGAAAACAACTACGGAAGTGTTTCTTTAGGAAATGTTGGAGATAAATTTACTTTTAAATTAGTATTACACAATCTATCAGACAAAGCTCAAAACTTACAATATGCAGCTCATCTTACTACAGATAACTATTATGGTGAAGATGCTGGTGCTGACTGGAGTGGAAGACTGACGATGACACCTAAGAAGTTATTGACGACTGATTGGGCTTCAGTTGAAGTTCCTGCAAAAGGTGAAAAAGAAGTAGAAATTACAGTTGATGCTACAAACTTCAAAGAAGAATTAAAAAAAGTATTTACTAATGGCTATTATCTAGAAGGGTTTGTAACTTTCTATGATGAAGAAAGTGCATTAAAAGCTAATATTCCATTCGTAGGATTTAAAGGTCAGTTCCAAAATCTACCAGTATTAGAAAAACCAATTTATTCTATGAAAAATGGAGAAAAACCAACATATGAATATGGTTATACTTCTAACCCTAATAACTGGGATTCATTAACAGAAATGAACTTTACAGGAGTGTTAACAACTTATAAAGAAGATAAAAAAGATAAGAGAACACTAGCAGGAGCATATATAAATCCTGTTACAGGCGCAAGATTCTTTACTGATAAAATTTTCTTCTCGCCAAATGGTGATGAGATTTATGATGAAATAGGTATGAGAGGGGTATTCTACCGTAACTTTGAAAACCTAAAACTTTCAGTATATGCTAAAGACGATGTAGAACGTAAGAACCCACTTTACCAAAATGGTAATGGTTCTGGTAACAAGAACTTCTACAACAACACAAGTAAAAAATACACATCATTAACTATGACAAACTGGAAAGGTGTTGACAATAACGGTAACCCTCTTCCAGATGGAGAGTATCAATATGTAGTTTCTTATAGTGCAGCAGTAAGTGGTGCAGATATGCAAGAAACAACATTCAATGTAGTAATCGATAGAAAAGCTCCGAAAATTACAGGTGCTAACGGTGGTTACTACGATGAAGCAACTCGTAAATTCACTCCATATCCAGTATTAGAAGATGGAAGTGGAGTATTCTATAAGAAATTAAGCTATGGTAAAAACACTATTACGGCAAATGAGGATGGAAGTTACACAATTCCAGAAGGTGTAGAATTAAAAGATCTTACTTTTGAAGTAAAAGACTTTGCAAACAACAAAGATAGTATTAACTTATCAAATGTTGAAGGAAATGGTAAAGGAAGTTTAGAAGTAGAAGTTAAGAAAGGTGATGGAACTGGAAACAATTCACGTCGCTTGCGTTACAAGATCACTAATGAAAAAGGTGAAATCGTAGGGGAAGACTTCTCTAGAAATAAACGTACATACCAAGCATTACCATTCGGAAAATACACTGTTGAAGTAGTAATGGTAGATGGAGAGTACAAACTACTTACACCATCAAAAGTTGATTTCGAAATAACAAAAGATAAACCGACAAAAGAGGTTGAATTTAGAGTAGATGAAATTAGCAGAAATGCTACAGAAATCAGCTTTGATAAGCCAGTTCCAGCAGGAACAAAAGTTTACGCAGTAGCTCAAGATGGTACTAAAGTATCACTTCCAACAAGTTTATACGGAAAAAATGCCTTCCAGAAAAACTTAGAAAATGGAACATATACAATTCAAATAGAGACACCTGAAGGATATACTCCAGCGGAAAATAATTTTGAATTAGTAGTAAAAGATGGGCACAATAAGAAACAAGTTGTCCTGAATGTTGCAGAAAAAGTAGCAAGTGTAGGAACTACAGAGAACTCTAAAGCACAAGGTACAGTAGATTTCACGGAGAAAAAACTTTATAATAATTACAAACTTGTTGTAACAGAACCAACTGCAGAAGAGAAAACAAATATTCAAAAACAATTAACAGAAGGTAATGTAGATTTAAGCAAATATGATGTTGAATACTTTAACATTCATATTGCAGATGCGGCAGGAAAAGAAGTTAAAGTTCCTGGTGATAGAAGTGTAACTTTAGATTTAGCGAAAGCTCCAGAGCGCTTCTTCCACGAAAAAGATGGAAAATTAACAGCTGTAAGCAGTGTTAATTATGCAGATGGTAAGCTAACATTTACTACTGATAGCTTCAGTAACTTCGTAGCATTAACTCCAAAAGATGCTCCAGTAGAGAAAAAAGCAGAAGTGAATAAAGTAGAGCTTCAAAACGCAATAGAAGCGGATAAAGCATTAGATGAAACTAAAGAGTACAAAAATGCAACTATCGAAGCTAAAGATGCATATAACAAAGCATTAGAGGCAGCTAAGAAAGTTCTTGAAAACGAAAATGCAACTCAAGAAGAAGTAAACAGTGCGGTAGCGAGTCTAAATAAAGCTAAAGTAGCATTAGCTAATTTACAACAACCAGAAGTGAAAAAAGAAGTAGACAAAGCTAAATTAATTGAAAAATTAAAAGAAACTGAAAAACTTCAAACTGAGGTTAAATTCAAAAATTCAGGACAAGATAAAAAAGATAACTTCGTAAATACTATAAAAGAAGCGACAGCAGTTCTTGATAACAAAGATGCAACTGTAGAAGAAGTTACAGCTGTGTTAGAAAAATTACAACAAGCTGAAAATACTCTTGATGGTAAAGAAGTAGAAGCTCCGAAGAAAGAGGAGCCTAAGCCGGTAACTGAGACTCCAAAAGAAGAGCCGAAACCAACAACTGAAGAACCTAAGAAAGAAGAAGGAAACAAACCGCAACCTGAAACACCAAAAGTAGACAAGAAAAAACTAAATGAACAACTAAGTCATTTAGCAGAAGTCAAAGAGAAAGATAGTTTTGAAAGTGCAAGTGCAGAAGATAAGAAAGCTTATCTAGATGCAGTTCAAAAAGCACAAGAACTATTAGCTTCAGCAACGGCTACTCAAGAAGAAGTAGATAAAGTATTAGAAGCATTAAAAGAAGCGGAGAAAAAAGTTTCTAAAAAATCAATCAAAGATATCCTAGGTGGTTTCGTTGGAAAAGAAAATAAGAAAGAAAATATATTTAATGTAGACGAAGATTTCGGAAAAGTTTCAAAATCTAATTCATTATTACCAAAAACGGGATTAGATAATAATGCGACAGCTTATGCTGGAATTGCAGTACTAGCTTTAGTAGGGCTAACTGTTTACGTAAAACGTCGTAGACAAAAATAAGATAAAATATATCGACTTCAAAAGTTAGAGTTTATTCTCTAATTTTTGAAGTCGTATTTTTATTAATAAATCACTGAATTTATGAGTTTTCATACAAACTATTTTAAAATTTAGTGCTTTTTCATTAACCTCTGAAAAAGTTATAGCATGTCTCAATTATAGACACATGTTTAAGGAAGGTATATAATAATAACAAGTGACATGGAGGAAGTATTTAAATTATGGAAAAACTAGATTATTTAATAAAAACACTAAATTCAGAAATAGAAATCCCGAATGGAGAACAAGAAAAGAAAGATTTATTTAGATCATTAATGAATACGTGGAAAGTTTCGGAGTTGCCGAGTGAATTTTATGGAGTTCAAGATGAATATCTGCAAGAGATTCTAAGTGCTAAAGGAATAACAAGACTAGAGGATTTAACTGAAATCGATAAGAATATTTATCTATGGCAAGGGGATATTACTACATTAGAAGTAGATGCTATAGTTAATGCGGCGAACAAGGCACTATTAGGATGTTTAATTCCTCTACACAGATGCATCGATAATGCTATTCACACGCAAGCAGGACTGCAACTTAGAAAAGAATGTGATGAAATAATGAAAAAGCAAGGAAGTTTTGAAAAAACAGGGCAAGCTAAGATAACAGCTGGCTATAACTTACCAGCTAAACATGTTATTCATACAGTTGGACCAATAATATATCGTGTTGTTGAAGACGATGATAAGGAACTACTTGCATCATCCTATAGAAATTGTTTAAAATTAGCTTTAGATAATAATCTTAAGAGTATTGCTTTTTGCTGTTTAAGTACGGGAGAATTTAGATTCCCAAATAATCTTGCTGCTGAAATAGCGGTAGCTGAGGTTAAGAAATTTTTGAGTGAAAACCCTAATGCTGATCTAAAAGTAGTATTCAATGTGTTTAAAGATTTAGATAGAAAGTTATACGAAGATATTTTTTCTAGAAAATAGTTTGCTATTGAATTAAAAAGAGTGAATCGAAAATAGTGATTTAAAGAATCTTATTTCCGATTTACTCCTTTTTATATTTCTATTCTTCAGAAAAAATCTGTGTAGCTCTTACTGCACGTTTCCATCCTTTATAAAGTTTTTCTCGTTCTTCTTTTTCCATAGTAGGAACGAATAGTTTGCCTGTAGTATTTAGGTTCTTAAGCTCATCTAAACTTTCCCAGTATCCAGTAGCTAGTCCTGCAAGGAATGCAGCACCTAGAGCTGTAGTTTCTAGATTTTCAGCACGAGCGACTTTAACACCTAGGATGTTTGCTTGGAATTCTAGAAGAT
This sequence comes from uncultured Gemella sp., assembly GCA_947254465.1. Lineage (GTDB taxonomy): Bacteria > Bacillota > Bacilli > Staphylococcales > Gemellaceae > Gemella. The sequence continues at coordinate 7,108 of CAMYEU010000031.1, forward strand.
AATCGTTGTTTGCAGCACCTCCATCGACTTTAAGAAGGGGGATTTCTACTTTAGCATCGATTTGCATAGTATCGATAATATCACGTACTTGGTAGGCGATTGACTGTAGTGTAGCCTTCACTAGATCTTCTTTAGTAGTAGCACGTGTTAAGCCGAAGATAGTTCCACGAGCATCTGGATTCCAATATGGGGCACCTAGTCCTGTAAAGGCGGGTACTAGATATACCTCATTATTGTTTTTAGAGTTGTAGGCTAACGCCTGTGTTTCAGATGACTTTTTAATTAGACGTAATCCATCTCTTAACCATTGAACTGCACTGCCAGCGATGAAAATTGAACCTTCTAAAGCATAATAAATTTTTCCATTAATTCCAAAACCTATAGTAGTTAATAGATTATTTTTTGAAAGTTCCATAGTTTCGCCTGTGTTCATAATAATAAACGAACCTGTGCCGTATGTGTTTTTTATCATTCCTTTATCGAAGGCAAGTTGTCCAAAAAGAGCAGCTTGTTGATCTCCAGCTAGTCCACTTATTGTAACTTCGCCACCATAAAAATGATAGTCTGTAGTTTTTCCGTATATTTCTGAGTTTGATTTAACTTCTGGTAATAAGGATTCTGGAATATTTAGAATTTCTAATATTTCTTTGTCCCAAGTTAAATCTTTAATATTAAATAACATTGTTCTTGCTGCGTTTGTATAGTCGGTAACGTGTGTTTTTCCACCTGTAAGCTTCCAAACTAGCCATGTATCGATAGTTCCAAATAGTAGCTCACCATTTTCGGCGCGTTGTTGAGCTCCAGGTACATTATCTAATATCCAACGTATTTTAGTAGCAGAAAAATATGCATCAACGACTAAACCAGTTTTCTGATGGATCATATCTTTATGACCATCACTAACTAGTTTATTAGCTATATCGGCACTCTGTCTACTTTGCCATACTATTGCATTGTAAATAGGGAGTCCAGTTTCTTTATCCCAAATAACGGTAGTTTCACGCTGGTTTGTAATTCCAATACTATCGATTTGATTCGGTTTTATACCACTTTCGATAAATGCTTCTGCAATGACCGACTGTACTGAATTCCAAATTGCATTAGCATCGTGTTCAACCCAACCAGACTTAGGGAAAATTTGGGGAAATTCTTTTTGGCTACTTGTTATTATTTCTGCTTTTTTATTGAATATTATCGCTCTAGAACTAGTAGTACCTTGATCTATTGCCATTATATATTTTTCCATATTATACCTCAAAATATTTATATCAATGTTATTATAACATTTTCTAATAATGATTAAAAGTTGAAGGTTGAGGAGAATTGTATGGATATTTATTAGAACTATAGTGTAATATGATTAGATTAACATCTTGCGTATTATTAGCGTTTTTTGTTTTTTTTTTATAAAATATATAGTGATAGTTTTTTAGAAAATTTATTGAAATATAAAGGAGAAATTTAATGAATAGTTTACACAAATCTTTAACAGCATTATTAGCAAAATTAGAAGAAAAAGAAGTACTAAAAAAAGAAAATATTAACACAGAAGACCTTAAAGCTGAGGAACTAGCAAAACACATTCGTGATCGTTTTGCTAAAGAACATGCAGATTTAGAAATTCGTAGACTGCTAGAAAAAGTACATTATGCGAATACATATGAGGACAAAATACTTAAAGAAACAGCGTTCTTAGTTGATGAAATTAGTGAATATATGTTTAAACTAGAAGTTGCCAATCGTGACTTTGTAGTAGGTTACTTCAATACTTTAATTATTAATCCAGCAATAGAAGCAACAGAGTATAACTTCGTACTAATGGAAGTAGATAGTTTAATCGAAAATAGCTTCTTAGAATTACCTGAAGAAGAGGAATAATAATGAAAATTTTAATACCAACAGCCAAAGAATTAAATAAGAAGGCTATCCCACATGAAACAGTAAGTCTAAGTGAAAAAAGTACTGAGATAGTAAGTGAGATAGTTAAAATGAGTGTAGAAGACTTGGCAAAGGCCTACAAAATCAAAGATGAGAAGGCTATGGAAGAATTTTCTCGTTGGGAAGATATTAAAAATAACATGGCGAAGAGTTATAAAGCATTGGAGTTATTCAATGGATTAATGTATAGAAATATAGCTCGTGATAATTTTGATGAAACTGATAAAAAATATATAAGAGAAAATGTATTTATTACAACGTCATTATATGGTGTAATAGGTGCTTATGATTTAATTCAAGAGCATAGATTAGACTTTTTACAAAATATAAAAATATCAAGCCAGTCTTTGAAAAACTTCTGGCGTGAAGACTATGATAAGAGTATTAAGGACGAAGAATTAGTCGTGTCATTATTATCTAGTGAATTTGAAGAGGTATTTTCAAAAGAACAAAGGGATAGGTTTATTAGAATTGGCTTTATGGAAGAAAAAGAAGGAGTATTAAAAGTTCACTCTACAATATCGAAAAAAGCTAGAGGTAGGTTTTTAACTGAACTTGTAAAAAACAAAGTTTCTTCGGTAAATGAAATGAAAAAAATTAAATTCGATGGTTTTGAATATAATGAAGAGCAGTCGAATGAAAAAATATTGGCTTTTATAGCGAAAAGATAAAGAATCGTGATGTTTATGTATAAAAGGAAAATAAGAAAAAGGACAGAAGAAGATGAAATTAGAAACTAAAACCAGTAAGTTATATTACGGGTTTCCTGTAATATTAATAGGTTATAAGGATAAAAAATGGAAATATAATGTGACGGCTTGTAGTTCATCATATTCATTAGGTGATATGATTACAGTTGGACTTACAACAAATAGTAATGCAGTAGACAACATTAAAGAATATCGGGAATTCACAGTTAACGTTCCATGTCAGCAAATACTTAGTAAGGTAGAGATTGCTGGATTTCATTCAGGTCAAAATAAAATAGGTATGGCAGATATGACGTATGATCCAGCTGAATATATCGATGCTCCGATTATGGATGAATGTATATTGTCGCTTGAATGTAAAGTTGAAAGTATCTCAGAGTACGGAAAATATACAAATTTTGTAGCATCTATAAAACGTAGAGTTGTCTGTGAGAATCTTTTAGATGAAGATGGAAATATGAAATATACACAGTTTAATCCAATTTACTTTATGGGTGACGATAACAAGAGAGTATATCGTTATTTCAATGAAGCAAGTAAGAACCATGGAGAAAATATGGGGTGTTCCTCAGAAGAAGATGAGTATAACCCACTTTGCGGATAATATCATATCGATAATATAAAATAACGAAGAAAGGAGGATATTAGTATGTATTACAATATGCAAGTACATAGTGCATATGATTTATTGAATAGTACTATAAAGTATGAAAGTTTATTTTTGAAGTTAGCAAAAGATAATCAGAAATCAGTTGTTATAGTAGATCCAAATATGTACGGTGCTATTAAGGCGTATAAAGCTTCTAAAAAAGTAGGAATAAACTTAATTCAAGGTTTAGAAGTTAACTTAGGCTACGGCATAGGGCTTTTAAAATTCAATTTACTTTGTAAAACAGAGAAGATGTTTTATAAACTATTAGAGATTTCTACGAAGTTTATGAATGGAGAAGAGTGGACTGTAGAAGATTTTTCTAGTGATATGATTGATTACAGAGAAGACTTTGTCTTGATTGTTGTAGATGAACTTAGGGATAGTATGGAATTCTCTTATTTAAAAAATTTACTAAGTAAGTATGATTTTTATTTTGGTTTTAATGAGAGTTTCCAGGTAGGTCTTTATAGTGATTATGATAATATTGTTTATACAAAACCAAGTTATTATTTAAATAAAGAGCACTACCAGCAAGTCATTGTTAGTCGTGCTATTCGCGATAATAAAAAGCTTAATATACAGGAACTTACGACTATCTCAGGAGAAGACTTTGTCAGAGAACAAAAGGATTTTGAAGAAATCTTAGCTCTAGGAGACGAAGAGTTATATGCTATTTTTGAAAAATCATTTGCTAGTCAAAAACTAATAATAGATAGTTGTAAATATGAATTGAATTTTTCGGGATATCATTTGCCTAAGTATATTTACGGAGAAAAAGAAGAAATATTCGAAAAGTTATCTTCTAAAGAGTACTTGCATTACTTAGTTCAAAAAGGTGTTAAGGAAAAGTTAGTAGGCAAAGATGTATATCAGTATCAAAAACGTTATAGCTATGAGCTGAAGATTATTGATGAAATGGGTTTTAATGATTATTTTTTAATAGTACATGATTTTGTAAAATATGCTAAAAATAATGGAATCTTAGTAGGTGCAGGACGTGGTAGTGCTGCCGGAAGTTTAGTATGTTACTTACTAGATATAACAGAAGCGGATCCATTGGAATATAATCTACTGTTTGAAAGATTTTTAAATAAAGAACGTATATCTATGCCTGATATTGATATAGACTTCCAAGATACTAGACGTGATGAAGTTATAAAATATGTAGAAGAAAAGTACGGTTCTGATAAAGTCGCACAGATTATTACTTTTACAACATTCCAATCGAAAAGTGCTGCTAGAGAATCGGCGAGAATATTGCAGTTTGATGAACAAACTCTGAAGTTTATTAGTAGTAATATTAGCTCGACAAGAACATTAAAAGAATGTTATGAAATATCAGAAGAATTAAGAACGTTTATTAATCAGAGTAATATTAATAAGCGTTGGTTTAGTATAGCGCTAAGTTTAGAGAATCTACCTAAGAATCCATCAGTTCATGCAGCTGGTATAGTAATAAGTGATGATAAACCACTCGTTAATTATGCTCCGCTTGCTGAATCTAATATGACGAAGTACTTAACACAATGGACGATGGATGATATTGAGAGTGTTGGTTTATTAAAAATAGATTTCTTAGGTATTAGATATCTAACGATGGTATCTGTCTCTTATACACATCTGACGCTGCCGACGATATGCAGTGTGTAG
>CAMYEU010000032.1 GCA_947254465.1 uncultured Gemella sp.
CATATCGTCGGCAGCGTCAGATGTGTATAAGAGACAGGTCTACGTGTGCGTAGTGACGGTTTGGAGTTTCGTACTCGATGTGAGAAGTGTTGATTGTGATACCACGTTCTCTTTCTTCTGGTGCGTTATCGATTGAAGCGTAGTCTTTAGCTTCTCCACCATAAGTTTTTGCTAATACAGTAGCGATAGCTGCTGTTAAAGTAGTTTTACCGTGGTCAACGTGACCAATTGTTCCAATGTTAGCATGTGTTTTACTACGGTCAAATTTTTCTTTTGCCATTTTAAAAATGTCTCCTTCAAGTTAATAAAATTTTATTTTTTAATAATTAGTCACATAGCATTCTATGATAACTATATTTTATAATGTTACAACGAAAATTGCAACTATAAAGAATAATTTTTATTATCCTTTATTTTTTTTGATAATTTCTTCAGAAATTGATTTAGGTACTTCTTCATAGTGGTCGAATACCATTGAGTAAGTACCACGTCCTTGAGTTGAAGAACGTAGAGAAGTTGCATATCCGAACATTTCAGATAATGGTACTGAAGCACTTACTACTTGTGCGTTACCACGAGCTTCCATACCTTCAACACGTCCACGACGTGAAGTGATGTCTCCCATGATATCTCCTAAGTATTCTTCAGGCATTACAACTTCAACTTTCATGATTGGTTCTAAGATTACTGGGTTACATTTTTTAGCAGCTTCTTTAAGAGCTAATGATGCAGCAACTTTGAACGCCATTTCAGATGAATCGACATCGTGGTATGATCCATCGAATAATTTAGCTTTAACGTCGATTAATTCGTATCCAGCTAATACCCCATTTGCCATAGAGTCTTTTAATCCTGCTTCTACTGCTGGGATGTATTCACGTGGAACTACCCCACCAACGATAGCATTTTCGAATTCAAATCCTGCACCTGGCTCATTTGGAGTGAACTCAATCCATACGTCCCCGTATTGTCCACGTCCACCAGATTGACGAGTGAATTTACCTTGTACTTGTGCAGCTTGTTTGAATGTTTCACGGTAAGATACCATTGGAGCACCTACTGTACACTCAACTTTGAATTCACGACGCATACGGTCAACGATGATGTCTAAGTGAAGCTCACCCATACCTGCGATGATAACTTGTCCAGTTTCTTCGTCAGTTCCAGCACGGAATGTTGGGTCTTCTTCTTGTAATTTTTGTAAAGCTGTAGACATTTTATCTTGGTCAGCTTTAGATTTTGGTTCAACTGAAAGTTGGATAACTGGTTCTGGGAATTCCATTGATTCAAGAATAACTTCGTTTTTCTCGTCACAAAGTGTGTCCCCAGTAGTAGTATCTTTAAGACCAACAGCTGCAGCGATATCACCAGCGTAAACTTCAGCGATTTCGTTACGAGTGTTAGCGTGCATTTGTAGGATACGTCCTACACGTTCACGTTTACCTTTAGTTGAGTTTTTAACGTATGAACCAGATGATAAGATACCTGAGTACACACGGAAGAAAGTAAGTTTCCCTACGAATGGGTCAGTCATAACTTTGAAAGCTAATGCTGAGAATGGCTCTTCATCAGAAGAGTGTCTTTCTACTTCTTCATCAGTGTTTGGATCGATACCTTTAATAGCTGGTACGTCTAATGGAGATGGTAAGTATTCTACTACTGCATCTAGCATTGGTTGTACCCCTTTATATTTGAAGGCTGATCCACATACTACAGGGAAGAATTCTACAGATAATGTAGCTTTACGAATCGCAGCTTTAAGCTCGTCAATTGAAATTTCTTCTCCACCTAAGTATTTTTCCATGAAGTCTTCATCGAATTCTGCAACAGCTTCGATAAGTTTTTCACGGTATTCTTCAGCTTGATCTTGGTATTCAGCTGGGATTTCTTTAACAACAAGATTTTCCCCTACGCTACCTTCGTTGTAAATAGCTTTCATTTCAACAAGATCAATTACACCTTCGAATAAATCTTCAGCTCCAATTGGAAGTTGAATTGGGTGTGCGTTAGCTTGTAATCTGTCGTGGATTGTTCCTACAGAGTATAGGAAGTCAGCTCCTGTTTTATCCATTTTGTTTACGAATACGATACGAGGAACTCCATAAGTTGTAGCTTGACGCCAAACTGTTTCTGTTTGTGGTTCAACACCTGATTGCGCATCTAATACTGCTACTGATCCATCAAGTACACGAAGTGAACGCTCAACCTCAACTGTGAAGTCTACGTGTCCCGGTGTATCGATGATGTTGATACGGTGGTTTTTCCATTGAGCAGTTGTTGCAGCAGATGTGATAGTGATACCACGTTCTTGTTCTTGTTCCATCCAGTCCATTTGTGAGTTACCATCGTGAGTATCTCCGATTTTGTGGATTTTCCCAGTGTAGAACAAAATACGCTCTGTTGCAGTAGTTTTACCTGCGTCGATGTGAGCCATGATACCGATATTACGAGTATCTTTTAAAGAAAATGCTCTAGTCATGAGTCAATTTTCTCCTTTCATAAATTTTTAAATGTTTTGAGTAATTTGTCTTTTATAGTGAAAAATTCAAGCTATAAAATAGCTTGATATTCACCCTATAATTACCAACGATAGTGAGCAAATGCTTTGTTAGCTTCAGCCATTTTGTGAGTATCTTCACGTTTCTTAACAGCTGAACCAGTGTTATTTGCTGCGTCTAAAATTTCATTAGCTAAACGTTGTTCCATAGTTTTTTCTCCTCTTAAACGAGAATAGTTAACTAACCAACGTAGACCTAATGTAGTTCTTCTTTCAGCACGTACTTCTACTGGTACTTGGTAGTTAGAACCACCAACACGACGAGCACGAACTTCAAGAACTGGCATAATGTTGTTTAATGCTTCTTCGAAAACTTCCATAGCTTCACGTCCTGATTTTTCTTTAATTAAATCAAACGCAGAATATAAAATTCTTTGAGCTGTACCGCGTTTCCCATCTAGCATTAATTTGTTAATCAATTTTGTAACTAATTTTGAGTTATAAATTGGATCTGGCAAAACGTCACGTTTTGCAACTGGACCTTTACGTGGCATAGTGTCTGCCTCCTTTCACGAATTCTTTATCAAATTTTTATCTTATATTATTTTTTCTCTTTTGGTTTTTTAGCACCGTATAGTGAACGTCCTTGTTTACGGTCGTTAACTCCTGCAGTATCTAAAGCTCCACGGATGATGTGGTAACGTACCCCTGGTAAGTCTTTTACACGTCCTCCACGAATAAGTACAACACTGTGTTCTTGTAGGTTGTGTCCGATACCTGGGATATATGCTGTTACTTCGATTTGGTTTGATAAACGAACACGTGCATATTTACGTAAAGCTGAGTTAGGTTTTTTAGGTGTCATAGTCCCAACACGAGTACAAACTCCACGTTTTTGTGGTGAAGAAATGTTAGTTTCTTTCTTTCTTTGAGAGTTGTAACCTTTGTTAAGTGCTGGTGAATCTGATTTTGATACTTTTGATTTACGAGGTTTACGAACTAATTGGTTAATAGTTGGCATTTTTCTGATTTCCTCCTTCCCTGTTTATTTGTGAATCACCTAGCCAGGTGTATCACATTTTTAAATTTTTTATAAGCCTTAGTGGCTTTACACAGAGTGCCGTAACACTCACGTACTAAATAATACCACTTTTATTTTTTCTTGTCAACACTTTTTTAAAATTTTTTTATATCTTTTTTCACTTGCTATTATCATATTCTATTTTCACACTTAACCAGGTGTATCATTTTTATAATATAAATAAACACTTCCAGGTGTGTCACAATAGTACTTTTAATAAACTATTCCAGGTGTTTCATTCCCTACTTTAAAATTATTTTTTATAGAAATAATTAAATTCTACACTTGTTGATTAAACCGATTACAAGTATAATATAATTATAGACATCGATTGGAGGGATAGTTTATGATAAAAATTAAAAATCTTACTGTGAAATTTGATACAAAGTATGCAGTTGATAATTTGAGTTTCACTATTAATGATGGAGAAATATTTGGTCTTATCGGACATAACGGAGCTGGTAAGTCTACTACAATCAAATCTCTAGTTAGTATATTAGAACCTACTTCAGGAGAGATTTATTTTAATGACCTACTTCTAAAAAATAATAGATTAGAATGTAAAAAGCAAATTGGATATGTGCCCGATTCACCTGATATGTTTCTTACATTATCAGCCTTTGAATATTGGTCATTAGTCGCTAGCATATATGAAATTGATAATAAGATAAGAGATGATATTCTTAGTAAATACTGCAAATTATTTAATATGGTAGGTGTTGAGCATCAAGAAATTAGTTCTTTTTCTCACGGTATGCGACAAAAAGTATTCGTAATTGGTGCTCTATTATCAGAACCTAAGTTTTGGATTATGGATGAACCAATGACAGGATTAGATCCACAAGCTGCATTTGACTTGAAAAATTTGATGAAAGAACATGCCTCAAAAGGAAATAGTGTTCTATTCTCTACTCACGTCTTGGAGGTCGCTGAACACCTATGCGATAGAATAGGCATCCTCAGCAAGGGAAAACTAGTTTTTATCGGTACTCTTAATGAACTTAAAGAAAAATTTGAGGGAGATAATTTAGAAGAAATTTATCTTAATATAGTAAAAAATTCGAATTCAAATATTTTAGGTGGTGATTAAACATGAGATTCAATGTAATGAAGGAATTATTCTTAACGAATCTTCTTTATAGTTTTCCTCCACAAAGAAATAAATATAGAAAGAAATTCAGTGGAAAAAGTGATATAAGATATAAGCTTTTTAGAAATATATTAATGATGAATTTTTTCAATTTCTTAAATATTTTATTTGTATTTTCAATATTTTCTCGTGGTTTTAACTTTTCTGGATCGGGTTATAGGAGTATACTTTTCTTTATTTTATTAATGGTGTTTATTCAAATTTTAAATAATTTTACCAATATGTTTTATGAAAGTGATGATACATTGGCAATTATTCATTTACCAGTTACAGGGGCTGAGATATTCTCTAGTAAATTGTTCACTCTACTTTCACTAGTTATAAGTAATTTTATTCCATTAATAGTTATAAACTTGATTATTGGATTAAATGCAGAGTTTTCAATTCAAAAATTTTTATTCGTATTAGTATATAGTTTTGCATTTATCATTACTTTAATATGTTCTATTATGACACTACTTTCATTTATTACTTATATCCCAAATTTCAAGAAGAATAAAGGGAAAGTTAATGCAGCTACAATCTTGATTGCATTGATAGTTTTTACGGGGGGAATATTTGATTTTGCTCATACTTTTAAAAATATTGGTTCTGAATATAAAGGAGATTTATTTTTAAATATACTCGTGTTAGATATTTCAAAGACTTATACTTATTTAATAATAACTATAATCCTAGCAGTTATCTCTTTCTTTACTACTTATGTATTCGTAGTAAAAAAATACATGAAAGACTTATATAGAATATCTGGTAATACATACACATCTAGTTCTAAAACTGTAAAAATTAAAGAGAAAACTAATAGTACATCAACTACGCTATCGTCTAAACTAATTAAGAGAAATGCTAAACTATTGTTAAACAGTACAATTTCAACAACTGTATTTACTAATCTTCTTATCACGCTTGGTATATTTGTAATTCCAATTATAGAAATTAGAAAGCACGGAGGTATTACACTACCACTTATATTCTATCCAGTAGCTATGACTATAGGATTTACGTTAGCATTATACATTAATTCTAATCCTATGAATTTTACAAGTATAGCAATATCACTAGAAAAACAAGATTACTATTTTTTAAAATCTCTTCCATTAGATTTTAAAAAATACCTAAAAATCAAATTAGCAATCGCCACTTGTTTACAACTTGGCTTTGGATTATTTGCTCTGATTATGATGTTAGTTATAACTAAAACACCAATCTTATTAGCAATTGTAACAATAATATCTTATATTGTTTCAAGTCTTGTCTTTTCTTTCTATAGTTATACAAGCGACTATAAAAAATTATATCTAAATTGGAACACTATCACAGATTTAGCTAATCGTAGTTCGATAAATCAAGTCCTATTAACTATTTTAGCTTTCGGAGCTATTTTATTATTAGTACTACTTAATATAGCGACATTTTTCTTAATTGCTATGGTTCCATCATCAGCAAATATAGTAGGAATAATATATTCTCTAATACTAATTATATTGTTGATTCTTGCAACAAGAAAATTAAGAAAAAATGTTTTTGATAAACTATATTCATAAATAGAGTGAGTGACTCAAAAATCGATTTTGAGTCACTTACGTTTTTATATTTTATTCTATTCCCCTATAATAATCACTGTCTATTTTTCTATAAGGAGCTATATCCTGAACATATTCTAATACTCCTTGAAATTCACCGTTTTCGTCATAAACACCCGCATAAGTAACATGAACAAACTTCCCTCTTGATTCTGATTTAAACCACATTTCATACTTATCTTTTTTTCTTTCTCGCAAGTTTTTCATTATAGTTTTAACTTTTTCTAGGTACTTAGGTGGATGACATAGTTCTACATTTCTACCTACTTGTCCTGGCGTACGTTTAAATATCATTTCTTCTTCTGAGTAATGATTATTATAATATTGGAAGATTTCCTCTTTATTCACAAAGGTAATCTCCATTGGCAGATGATTCAATATCAAATCAATTTGATTTAATGACAGATAACCATTTCCGATTTTCTGAGGTGTATCCCTATTGAAAGTCTCTTCTTTAACTTCTTTTGGTTTATAGGTAATAGTAAATTCTCCTTCAGGAGTTTGAATAACTTTCGTCATCTCACTTTGTGTAACTTCTATAACTTCACTATCATCTACAGTTCTTGTATTCTCAAAATCTTCTCTATGAGGAATCCATTCTTCTTGAGGGCGAATTATTGCATAACCGTAAGCATCGCTATCTTTAGCAATACTCAACCAATCGTCTTGAGTAAATGTTTCTAATAATATCATCAGAAGAATCGACTCTTCTTTAAAGATCATTTCCTCAAATTCTTTAACAAAAACTTCAAATTTTTCTTTCACAACCTCTATCTCTGCATTAGGTAGTTTTTCCGCTTCTTCTTTAGCAAGTTTGAATAACTCTCTTATTTCATCATCAACACCCCACATAACCTTAGGTGGTGCATCATGACCATATTTCTCCATTATAGGAAACATCAGTTCTTCTTTACGTTTGTAATGAATATCAAATTGACCTAATAGTTGTAACTGACGTAGCAATCCTTTTAAAACTGCTTCTTTAGTTTCACCTTCATCTAACTTTGCATAGTTATCTATAATTCGTCGAACTCGTATTATTGCTGCTCTTAAGGCTAAATTCTCTTGTTTAAACACTTGAACAGGATGTCCTGGATGCTCACTATCTTCAACTTCAACATTTTTTATCGCACCTTTAAATAGATTAGCATGTACGTTACATAATTTCATAACATCCTCAAAAGTCACACCAGAATCTGAATTCATAAGTTCATGCTCCATTAAAGAAATCTCAATAGCAGATACTCCAGAAAAATGCTCATCAAATTCAGCTTGTACTGACTCTGCAGATTCTCCATTATGAAGTCGTAATAGTATATCTCTTAAAACTTCAATTCTCTTTGTAGCCATTAGTCTACCCCTACTACTTCATACCCATTAGCTTCTAATGTAGCAACAATTGTTTCAAGTTTAATTCCTGCCAACTTCGAACCCATTTTTAGCGAAGTCTTTCTCCCTACAGTATTTCTCATAATTGGGTTAGCTAGTGGTTTAAATCCAAGATCAACCAAAATATCCAACACTTCTGGATGTTTATCAACAACTTGTGCAACTGGTATACTTACATCAATAATATTATCCATTTCTCATTCCCTCACTGCTTTATATTAATACTATAATTATATCATAAGCCATTGATAATCGCTATCAAATTAAAATAATAAAATAAAAAGGTGTAACTTAGACATCTCTTCCTATGTTACACCTTTAATATTTTGTAAGTTCTTATAAATTATTTCTCCACTCAAGAAGTTTTTCTACATCTTCTTGTTTGATATAATCACTCGCTACCGCTTCTTCGATTAAGTAATTATAGTTAGTTAAAGTATGATACTCTACTTTATCAGCTGAAAAGGCATCTTGTGCTTTCTTAAGTTCATAACTAAATATCGCCACAACACCTAGAACTATTGCACCAGCTTCTTCTAACGCTTTAGCTACTTTTAATGAAGATAATCCAGTTGAAATTAAGTCTTCAATAATAACAACTTTTTGTCCTTCTAGTAATCTACCTTCGATTTGATTTGTTTTCCCATGTTTTTTAGCTGAATCTCTCACGTAAATCATAGGTAAATCCAGTACTTCACTTACCCACGCAGCGTGTGGAATACCTGCTGTAGCTGTACCAGCAACTACTTCTACTTCTGGGAATTTAGCTTTAATTACTTCACTCATACCAGCTGCTATTTCACGACGAATCGCAGGGTATGACATTGTAATTCTGTTATCACAGTAAATTGGTGATTTAATTCCAGATGTCCAAGTGAAATAATCATTTGGTCTTAATGCCACTGCTTCAATATCTAATAAGTGTTTTGCTATTTTTCTTTCTAATGCCATGTTCTTCTCCTTTATATTATCTGTATATTTTTATTTTACGAATTGACTTTTTATTAGTTTATAAACTTCAAGTGGATTTTCTGATTTAGTTATAGAACGCCCAACCACGATGTGTGTACTTCCTTCTTCGTTAGCAACAGTTGGAGTTGCTACACGTTTTTGATCTCCTACTTCATCTGTTTCTAATCTTATTCCTGGAGTTACTTTTAAGAAGTCATCTCCACAGTTTTCTCGAATAAATCTTGCTTCCCAAACTGATGAAACTACTCCATCAAGCCCTGCTCTTTTAGCTAGTTTAGCATAATTTATTACACTCTCTTCTAGAGATACAGCAATTAGTTGCTCTTCTTTCATCGCTTCTTCTGATGTTGAAGTTAATTGTGTTATCGCTATTACATTAGTATCCACACTACCACCATCAATCATCCCTCGTTTTGCTGCTTTTAGCATTTCATAGCCACCTGCCGCATGTACAGTAAGAATATCAACTTTGAATTGCGCTAATCCTTTTGTCGCACCATAAACTGTATTGGGAATATCATGTAATTTAAGATCTAAGAATATCTTGTGTCCTAATTCTTTAATTTTTTCAATAACAACAGGTCCATTTTGTAGGTATAATTCCATCCCTATTTTTACAAATAATTTTTCTTCACCAAATTTTTCTAAAAAATTTAAAGTATGTTCCAAAGTTGGAAAATCTAACGCTATTATTACATCTTTATTCATAATATTTCTCCTTTTTATTTATATGCACGACCACGAAGTTCTAATATATGTTCAACTCCTAATTCATCAAGTGCCGCTTCTAACTTATCAATAATTTTCGGGCAAGCATATGGATCTGTAAAATTCGCTGTACCTACTGCTACCGCACTCGCTCCAGCTGAGATAAAGTCTATAACGTCCCACTCATCCATAATTCCTCCCATACCTATAATAGGAATGTTTACAGCTTGGCTAACCTGATAAACCATTCTTATTGCTACAGGTTTCACCGCAGGTCCAGAAAGTCCCCCAGTTACATTCGCTATAATTGGTTTTCCAGTCTTCTTATCTAGCCTTACACCTACTAAAGTATTTATCATTGTAATACCATCAGCTCCACCTTCTTCTACAGCTTTTGCCATAGCTACGATATCAGTAACATTAGGTGAAAGTTTCACATAAACAGGGACACTTGATACTTCTTTAACTTTTCTAGTTAAGTTTTTTGCTGTTTCTGGATCTGTTCCGAACTGAATCCCTCCATGTTTAACATTAGGACAAGATATATTTAATTCTAATGCATGAACATTCGGTGCTTTACTTATATGCTCTGCTACATAAACATAGTCATCTATCTCACTTCCCGCAACATTTGCAATAATAGGAACATCATATTTTTCTAATTCTTTTAATTTAGTTTCTAATATTTCATGAACTCCAGGATTTTGTAACCCTATAGCATTTAACATACCACTAGATGTTTCAGCAACACGTGGTGTAGGATTTCCAAAACGTGGTTCTTTAGTGGCTGCCTTAATCATGATTGCTCCAAGTCTACTTAGATCATAAAAGTTAGCATACTCTAAGCCAAATGCAAAACATCCTGATGCTGGCATTACAGGATTTTTTAAATCTAATCCCGGCAATTTTACTCGTAATCTTTCGCTCATAAATTCCTCCTATAATGCTATTTCTTTCGAATCATAAACAGGTCCATCGTAACATACACGTGAGATAGAACCATCAATTTTTTCGCAAACACATGCATAACATGCACCTACTCCACAAGCCATTCTTTCTTCTAAAGAAATATACCCCATTTTTTCTTCATCCATCTTAGTTAATGCTTTTAACATAGCAAATGGACCACAACTATAATACTTATCATAGTCAACTTCATAATTTTTTATAACATCAGTAACAAAACCTTTTTCTCCATAACTTCCATCAGCCGTAGCAACATAAGTTGTGCCAAGCTCTGCAAATTTTTCTTCATAAAACACATCTTTCACATTATTAAAACCTAAAATATGTACTGTGTTTACCCCTTGTTTTCTAAATTGCTTTGCTAACTCATATAATGGCGGAACTCCAATTCCTCCACCTACTAGCAATGCAGTTTGCCCTTTTTCTAGCGTATAAACATCATATCCTTTTCCTAATGGTCCCAATACGTCTACTAAATTACCTGCTTCTAATTCTGAGATCTTTTTAGTACCTGCTCCATCTGCTCTGTAGACCATCACAAATGTATTCTTTTCTTTATTAATTTCACAAATTGAAATTGGTCTTCTTAATAAAAACTCATAACTGTTACTAACTTTAATATTTACGAATTGTCCTGGTGTATTCATTTCTTTAACTACATCTCCTTGCAGTTCAATTCTAAATATTTTATCTGCTACTTGTTCATTACTGATTACTGTTGCTAAATAAGTATCCATCCAAATGCTCCTTCTGTAAGAAGAAGGGAAAAAATTTCCCCTTCTTCATCATTTTTTATTTTATAGTGGTAATATATCAAATGAGATTGATTCTAGTACTTTTAGTAGCGCATCTGCTGTATCTAATGATGTTAAACATACAACCTCTTGCTCACTCGCTACACGACGAATCTTGAATCCGTCTTTTGTTACATCTTTATCTTTTGAAGTAGTGTTAACTACAACATCCACATCTCCATTATATATAGCGTCAAGTACACTGTAATCACTTTGATTAATTTTTCCTACTGGCGTAACTCTTAATCCATTTTCATCTAGGTACTTAGCTGTTCCTTCTGTAGCTAATAGGTTGTATCCTAAACCGAAGAATCGTTTTGCTATATTTAATGCTTCTTCTTTATCATCGTCACTAATTGTGAATAAGATATTTCCTTGATCACTTACTTTGATTCCTGCTGCAAGAAGTCCTTTATAAAGTGATTTTTCTAGAGTTCTATCACTTCCCATTACTTCTCCAGTTGATTTCATCTCAGGTCCAAGAGTAGTATCAACATCTTTTAGTTTTTGGAAACTAAATACCGGTACTTTAGTGTATACATTCTCTGCTTCTGGTAATAATCCAGTTTCATATCCTTTAGATTTTAAAGTTTCTCCAATGATTGCTCCAGCAGCAAGTTTTGCCATTGGCACTCCTGTTATTTTACTTAAGAATGGTACAGTTCTTGAGCTTCGTGGGTTAACTTCTAGTACAAATACTTCCCCTTTACTGATTACATATTGAATATTTAATAGTCCAACAATGTTCAATCCTTTTGCTAGTTTAATTGTGTATTCTATTAACTTATCTTTTTCACCTTCTGTTAATGTTTGAGGTGGATACACTGCTATAGAGGCTCCTGAGTGCACCCCTGCTCTTTCAATATGTTCCATAATACTTGGAATAATTACTGTTTTACCATCACTAATAG
>CAMYEU010000033.1 GCA_947254465.1 uncultured Gemella sp.
ACACACTGCATATCGTCGGCAGCGTCAGATGTGTATAAGAGACAGATCATACCCTGAACTGATAGTTTCAATACCACTAGCTTTAGAAATATTTTTTGCTGTGATTTCCATACGTGTTGAACCAGATTTATAAATCTCTACTTCTGGAAATTTCTCTTTCATTATATCGTAATGATAATCTAATTGTTCTTTTGTTGGTCTTACATTTATTTTATAGATTGTTTTTCCTTTTAGTAATTCAAAAGGATTTTCGACACAAATTAGCTCCATGTTCCACAATCTATCTTTCTTCTCATGATCAAAATTACCAATACGCTGTTTCCCATCTAAAGCATCAAATATTAATTTGCTTTCTTTTAGATATTCGAATATTCCAGTTAAATCTTTAGTAGGAATGTGTTTTTCAAAAAGAACTTCATCTTGTCTTGTTACAACCGCTCCGTTAAACCCTATCATGTGTGTAACATCCATATCATTACCTTCAGCAATGTATTTGATTTCTTCAACAGAACGCCCAGTCGCAACTGAGAAATCCCCGTAATTTTTAGCATCATGATACGCTTTTAAATCTTCTTTTTCGACGAATACTGAATTTTTTACAAATGTTCCGTCTAAGTCTGTAACAAACAAATTCTTCATGAAACTATTCCTCCATACCAAGCATATCTTGGATTTCCATTTTTAATACATTAGCATGAGATCCATAAATTGATTGCATTTGCATATCACTTTCTGCAAATCCCATAGCTCCAAGTTTCGTTGTAATACGCTCTTGATCTACCACACTCTTATCTTTTACATTAATTCTTAAACGAGTTATACAAGCATCTACAGCTTCGATGTTATCTGGACCACCATGTGCTTTGATTAACTCAATAGCTTGTTTTCTAATTCCTTCTGGTGTTTTTTGTACTGTTTCCATTACTTCATCATCACCATCAACTGTTATATCAGTTGCTTTTGGTTCTTCTTTACCAATTGTAGCGATTTCTACACCAAGTTTAGCACGTGCCTCATTTTTATTAGATAATTTAACTTCATCACCATCTTCACGTCCAGGTGTTTTAAGGTCAAATTTAACAATCATAAATCTGAATACGATATAGTAAATGAAGAAGTAAACTACACCTACGATTGGTACTAACCACCAAGCTGTTTTAGGACCTTGAAGTACTCCATAGATTACCCAGTTAATGAATCCATGCCCAGTTGGAGTTGCTACCCCTGCGCCTAACATGTGCATTACGAATAATGCTGAACCAGCTAAGAATGCGTGTACTACATAAAGAATTGGTGCTACGAATAAGAATGTGAACTCGATTGGTTCTGTGATACCTGTTAAGAATGAAGTACCAGCAGCTGCGAATAATAATGAACCTACAACTTTACGTTTTTTCTCATCAGCTGTTTTGTACATTGCATAAGCTGCACCAGAAAGACCGAACATGAAGTAAACGAATTTACCACCGTTAAATCTTGTAATACTTGGATCTACGTGCTGAACATTTGGATCAGCTAATGAAGCTAAGTAAGCGTTGATTGTACCAACTACACGTTGTCCACCAATTTCCCAAGCCCCACCTAATTCTGTTGTACGAACCGGCCAGTTTAAACCGTGGTGAAGACCAAATGGTAATAATGCTCTTTCTACTAAACCATACAGGAACGTTCCAATAGGTCCTGATTTAAGGATAAAGATTGATAATACACTGATACCTTTTTGTACTGGAGGCCATACGAAGAATAATCCAGTAGCTACTGCTGACATAATTACGATAGTTGCGATAGGTACGAATCGTGGTCCACTGAAGAATCCAATTACTGTTGGTAATTGAACTTTAACAGCCCACTTATGAACGAAGTATACCACTATACCTACGATAATACCACCAAATACACTAAGGTCCATTGTTTGGATACCAAGTACTTTTGTCTGCATGGCATTAGATAATGCTAATTTTGCTTCGTTACTTGATAATTTACTAGTGTCTACTAATTTGTGACTTTGTACTAATAGGAAGTTAAGTACGTAATGTAATACGATAAATCCTAGTAGACCAGAAAGTGCAGCAGAACCTTTTTCACGTTTTGCTAAACCTACAGCTACACCAACCGCAAAAATTATCGGTAAGTTATTGAATGCTGTATCCCCTAATACAATTAGGAATTTCATAATAAATTGAATAATGTCATTTTTTAATACTGGGAACATTTTTAGTGTGTTTGAATTACTGAAGGCTGTCCCAATTCCTTTAATAATACCTGCACCAGGAAGTACAGATACTGGTAATAAGAACGAACGTCCGAATTGCTCAAAAGCAGAGACGAATTTATTTTTTTTCTTTGCCATTACCTTTTCTCCTTTTATTATTTTATATAGCCATATTATATCAAATTTGAAAACGATTTTTCCTATTCTGCTTAAAAATTTCTTCGTTTGTAATTAATTACTAATTTAGTAAAATTTTACCAGACTATGTAAACCGCTTTAAAAATAGCTTTTATTTTCTAATTTTTTATGTTATGATACATAATACTGACTAAAGAAAAGAAAATCTACTAGTAAATTTTACTCTTGGAGGAAACTTTATGTTTTTTGATAACTTAAAAAATAACTATGACAAACTATCTATTTCAGAGCAACAAGCTATCGATTATTTAATGAAACAAGATAATATCGAACATACTACCTTAAAAGAAATTAAACAGGCTGTTCTTGTTTCATCTTCTACTGTAATTCGTGCTTGTAAAAAATTAGGTTATAATACCTTTATCGATTTAAAATACGATTTGAAAATGAGTAAAGAATTAGCTAAAAAAAATAAAGTTACTTCTTCTACCTTTATTACTTTAAAAGAACAACTTAGCGTTGAATTTTCTAGAACAATGTCTATACTTAATCAAGAAGATTTCGATATTTTCGCAGAAAAAATTATTAATGCTCGTCGTATTTTTTGTATTGGTAGTGGCTCTAGCTACATGGTTATGAGTGATTTTAATAGAAAACTAAAACTTATTAATCTTTGGTCAAACGATTATTTTGAACACTATTCTATTAAAAGAATTCCTGATATTTCTACAAAAAATGATGTTATATTAGTATTTTCTCTAAGCGGTGATACTAATGTTATTAACGATTGCGTTCTTGAAGCTAAACAAAATGGAACTACTATTTTATCAATCACAAGTCTTACCAATAGTCCTCTTGCAAAAATGAGTGATCATTTAATTAAAGTCTATGATGCACCAAAAAATAGAAAAAAAATCCGCTCTCGTCTAATGTTAAGTGTTGTTGGAATTATTTTATTTGAAACTATCGTTAACACTATCAGTCCTGGAGAATATGTAATCGATTAATAAAAATACTTCCATATATTTCCTTGAATTTTCTTTATTTAATTAAATCTATTTTTTTCATATAAATTTCATAAAAAATAAAAAGGAGATTGATTTGACTCATCTCCTTTTCTTTTATATTAATTAACTACTTCTTTTTATTTTTCACCTTGTTTTTAGGAACACGCTTCGCAGAGCCAATATTCCAAACAGTTTCTTCCTGTGTAGCTATTTCTTTATAGATATTAGCATTTTTTTTCACAACAGTATCTAGGTCTTTAGATTCTATCTTTTTTTTTTCTTCTTTTTTTACTTCTGGAGTAGTTTTTTTAATAGGATCATTTATTGAAAGTCCTGTAGTTGAAATACCAACTTGCTTTTTAGGATTTTCTGATGTGTTACGTGAAGCTAGTCCATATACAGATGAATATACTGGTGAAGGTTTAAATTTACCTACATTTCGTGGTTTTGGCGTAATTGTATTTGAACTCATCATTTGACCAGTTACTGACTTAGTTGATGTTGATATTCCTGATGAAGAATATTTTTCGAAAATTGCATCTAATATTTTTTGATTATTCTCAATTTTTTCCTTACTTACAGGTCTATAACCATGATCAATTGTTTTATATTCTCCTAATTTTGTTCCTTTTCCTTTATCAAAATACTCTGAAACATCATTAGTATATAATTTTTCAGTATAATCAATTCCTCGCTCTACTTCTTCTTCATTTTCTTCTAAATAAGATTTAGCTTCTTCTATTCTCTTCTGGACAACCTCTTTTGGAACAACTTTCTCATCAGTAAACTTATCTACATCATTTGCAATTTTAATGTTTTTAGTATTTGGTGATACTTCTCTTATTAGACTATCAATATCTACTGAATCTGTAGTCTCTTCAAAATAATTTTGTTCTTCTAACTCTTCAATTTCTTCTTCATCTAGATGATAATCACTATATCCTGATAATCTATCTTTTTTAACGTCTTTAAATTCTTCATAGTCTTGAACTTCAATATCTTCTATTTCATCCGCTTCTTCAACTAAATCAATATAAGACTCTCTTTTCTTATCTTTTCTTAAATCTTCTAGATTTTCATTCAATTCTTCAATTTCTGGTAAAGTTTTTTCTTTCTTAGGTAAAATATCAATCTTCTCAATCTCGATTAATTCATCTAACTCAGTTTTTTCTTTTGAACCGATTGGTTTTTTACCTTCACGTAATTCTTTTCTAAAGTTTTCTACTTCTGCTACAACTTCTTGACTTTCTTCAAATCTGTTACCGACCAATTTTTTACTAACTTTATCGATATCGTCTTCAAATAAATCTGATGCACCTTCTAGAACATCATGAACAGAAGTATATTTAAGTTTATCACGACGACTTCCCTCAGCTTCAAGTTCTTTTACCTCAAGTTTTGGAGTTTTCTTTTCATGAGTTTTACTTTCTTTCTCACGTATTTCTTCGAAAATATCATCTAATTTTTCATTTTTCTTAACGTATAACGGATTATCTTTTTCTATTTTATCATTTTTTCTCTCAAGAACATTAAAATTTTCTTCAAATTCTTTTCTTGCTTCTTTATTTTTTGTAACTCTTTCTTCTTCAACTACACTTTTTTCTTCAGCTTTCACTTTGAATGAGCTAGCAACTTCCTCTTTCAGTTCACTACTATCTTTCCCTAATACCACACTATCCCCAAGGGTATCGATTTTATAATCTTGTTTTAATCTCTTAGTTCTTACGGCTGCTAGTGTTGGGTGTGTTCTTCTTGGTGGATTTTCATCAAAAATATCCACATCACGTATTTCAGAACTTTTTACTCCTAGTTTTTTTAAAGCATTCCCTAAGTCTGTTACTTCAGTTGTTGATACTTCTTCTTTCTCATCTTTTTCTTCATATTTTGTAATATCAATTTCCTCAAATAAAGAAGTTTCTTTTGGCCCTTCTTCTACAAATTCGATTTCTAGTTCGTCTTCTATTATTTCTTCTTTTTCTTCTTTAAATTGAGATTTTTTCTTATCAAATTTTTTCTTTTCTTCTAATTCTTCTTCAAAATCATCTAATACTGCATCTAATTCTTCTTGATCAATCTCGTCATCACTTACATTAAATAATTTATCTTTTAATCTTGAGAAGAAGCCTTCTTTCTTCTCAGATTCTTCTTCATTTTTATATTCAGACTCATCATCATAGTCTTCTTCAACCACTCTAGAATTTTGTCTTTGTTCACGTTTTTGACGTTCTAGATATGTTTTATAATCCTCAGCTTCATCTTCTTCATCTAAATATTCATCATCTAAGAACTCTTCATCTTCTTTTTTATTAGAACTGAATAATCCTTTAAATTTAGAAATAAAGACATTTTCTTTTTTTGACTTTTTCGCTTGTTCTAATTCTTCTTCGTAGTCATCTTCGTAATCTTCAAAGTCATCGTAATTATCTACTTCGAAATCATCAAGATTAACTTCTTCATAATCGTCATATTTTTCTGATTCTTTCTCATTACTTTTTCTAGTACTACGTTGTGGACTAAATTCATCCTCATCAAATGATTTTTTAGTCTTATTAGAACTGAAATCTATTTCAAAATCCTCATCTTCATCAAGATAAACTCTCTCTTTTCTTCTATTTTCAGCTCTTTTTTCCCTACGTTCAGCTAAATCATCTTTTTTCTCTTTTTCAGCTGTATTTTCTTCATATATTTCATCTTCGTCGTCTTCTAAAAACCACTTTTTCCAATTCACCATATTTTACACCTCCTAATTAGATTTTATTTAAGATTCAAATCTTTCACAAGAGTTCCTACTTTAGTACCTGTATCTAATACCAAAATACCTCTTGCTTCTTCTTGTGGTAAACCTAGTTCACGTTTTGAACATAGCATACCATTTGATTCTACTCCACGTAGTTTTGATTTTTTAATTAATAGACCACTTGGCATCATTGCTCCACATAGAGCTACTACAACTTTTTGTCCTGCTTCTACATTTGGAGCACCACATACGATTTGTAGTGTTTCTTCTTCATTAACTTTTACTTCTGTTACTTTTAATTTATCTGCGTCTGGGTGTTTTTCACAGCTTAAAACTTCCCCAACTACGAAGAACTCATCATTATTACCTTCTAGGTCAATTTTAATTCCATTTTTTTCTAATCGTTTTTGAAGAATCTCTTTTTGCTCTTCTGTTAAATCAATACTACCTTCCCCATCTAATTTTAAATTCTCAACATTGAAAATATTTAACCCAACTAAAGCACCATTTTCATCTTTAATTAGTGTAATATTTTTCTTATCTTCGTATGTTACCTCTTCTTTACTTTGAATAGTAATTAATAATGTTTCTCCTAACATCTTCTTATTGTAAAAAAATAACATGAATCTCTCTCCTATAATAAATTTTAATTTTAAAGTTATTCTACAAAAATAAAATAACTCTCTAGTTCTTTTCCATCGTATTTAAACGTTATTGTCGTTATCGGTACCAGACCTTCTGTGAAAAAATGCACCATCATTTTTTGTAGAATTTCTAGTCCTTGTTTATTCTGTACATCTGCAATTATCAATGTATCTTGATGAGGTAAACCTACATAAAATGAATCAACTATTTTATCATAAAAATGATTCAAAACATTTTTGTCGATTATTCTAGCCCCATCATAACCATCTTTCGCATTTAGAAAATAGAATTTATTTCCTACAACTTCATCCACATTATACTTAAGCGGTAGTTTTTTTAAATTATCTTTAGCAAATTCTAAAAATTCTTCTTCAGTTTTAGAAAATCTACTTAAAAAACTACCATCTAATAATTTATAACCACCTTTAAAGTCATAAGCTAAATATATTCTAGTTTCATTTGTATGATCAAAGCTAACAAGATTTTTTTCATTGTTTTTGTTAAAACTACTAGCTCGAACCACTGGAAAAATATTTTCTAATAATTCATTCTCAGTTATATCATCTATAGAAAGTTCTTTTTGCGCATTGAAATTCCCTACTATATAGTAAACAAATTCTTCTATCTTCTTATCACTTTCGCTAGTTTTCTTATCTCCTAACTTCCTTACAAAACTATCTATATCAACTTTAGCACGGCGATTTTCATATTCTAAAATAAAAACACTGCGTTCTTTTTCTCGCCTCTCATGAATTTTTAAGGTAGGTAGTTTTTCTATTATTTTTTCAAATATATAATCTCTTGAATAAGACATAATACCTCCTATTTTGTGTATAATATGGCAACTTAATTATACCATATCTATTTGTATTCAATCAACATAATTAAGCAATATATATAAATATTATTCACTTTTTCACACACTATATATTTTATTGCGCCTTTACTTTTATTTTGTTATAATTTTATATATATACTTCGGAGGATTTTTATATGGATATAGAAATTAAAAAAGCCGAATTACATACAAAATATAATAACTGGATTAAAAAGAATACACGAAGATTAGTAGTTGCTTTTATAACTTATATAGTAATTATCTTAATAAATTTTTTACTATTAAAAAACTCTAAGATCACTCTATTTTCTAGCTTTTTATTTTTTACATATACAGTTTATGTAGTATCATTAATTTGGTTTATAAAAAATAAATTAATCGCAAATATCGATTCTATCAATTTTAAAACAAAATAAAACTGACTTAAGAATATCTTTACGATTTCTCTTAAGTCAGTTTTACTTTACCTAACATTAAACTTTTTAAACTACTAACTCTTCTTCATCTTCTTTTCCAATTTTATTAAGAGCCATAAGGTTTTCAAGAGGTTTACCTATAATAAACAGTATTATTCCCAATACTCCCATGATTATTGCAATTATAGTTAATACTTTTTCATAACCCCATGTTTCAGTCCAACCTACTGTTTTACCAGTAATCCATGAAGATACCACATACGTAAAATACCACATTGCCATTGACATAGCCGCGAATTTTTTAGGTAATAACTTGCTGAATAATGCCATTCCTATTGGTGATACTAATAACTCTCCTACTGTTAATACGAAATATCCCCCTAATACATACCATATACTCATTTTTATTGAACCATCTACTTTTCCTCCTAATGATTGGAGTCCTAGCACAAAGCATACAAATCCTAATCCAGTTAGCAACATTCCCCAACCCATTTTTGTAGCAACTTTCCAGTCATTATTTTTTTCTGCTTTCTTCATCCAAAACCATCCAAATAATGGTGCTAGTACTATACATAAGAATCCATTAAATGATACTAACCATGTAATAGGCATATTAAATCCAAATACATTTAGATTTACAAGTTCATCTGTCATAAGCGTTATTGTTGTTTGCGTTTGGAAATATGCAGACCAGAATATTGTAGAGAATACAAAGATTATAATAGCCGCATATAAACGTCCTTTGTCATATTTTGTTCCTTTTAAGTCGGCTCTATTCTCTTCTGCTGATTCATGTTTATTTTTACCTACCGGATATCTTCCAGCATCTCCTAATAATTTATTTTTGCCAAATGTGAATAATAAAAATGTTATAAATAAACAAATTGAAACCATTAAGAAGGCGGGTGTAAATCCATACACTGCAATTTTCCCATCTACTCCTTTTGTAGCTCCCCAATCTTGATAGATAAGCCCACCAATAATAGGTCCAAGTAAACTTCCGATATTTACAAATGTGTAAAAAATACTGTATGCCGCATCTTTCATCGACACTTGTTTTTCATCATATAATTCCCCTACAATCGCTGATAAATTACCACGGAAGAATGCTCCAGCAATTGAATTTATAATTACACCGACTAAAAAAACATAAAATCTTCCATGTGCAAATGCTGTAAATAGTGTTCCTATAGCATTAAATAAAATACCAAACTGAATAGCACGTTGCATACCAATATATCTGTCAGTTAAATATGCTCCAAGAAGTGGCAAGAGTGATCCAATTGTTCCAAGATATGCCATTACATCTCCTGCAAATGTCTTATCTAAACCTAATCCACCCTGTTCAACCGAATAAGTATAAAATAATATAAGGAAACCTGATGTAGCATATGAAGCATAACTCTGAATAGCTATCATTACATTAACAAGCCACAAACCCGACGGATGCTTAAACTTTTCTGAATTTTTTTTCATCTTTATATATTCCTTTCTCTTTATACTTATATTTTAACAGATGTACATCTATTATACAACAGTTTCAGAGAGGATTAATTTTTATTATACTATTTTATAACTAAATACAAAATAATATTTTTAAATATAATTTTAATATATTTACTGTTAACTTACTTAATTATTTATAAAAGAAAAAAATAGTAAAATATTTTTCAATTCCAATTATCGATGATATCTTTTGTATCTATAAAAAAATACTCAATTAAATAAAAAAAAACTTACGAAAAAAATTTATTTATGCTATAATCTGTTAATATTGCTTAAATAATCGAAAGGAGTCAATATGACATTAAAAAGAAATTCTAAATTGTTTCTAGTTCTCTTTCTAGGAACCCTATCGGCCTTTGGTCCTTTTGTTACAGATTTATATTTACCCGCATTACCTTATATGAGTGAATTTTTTAGTGCTAGTACTTCTACTATTCAACTTACTCTAACAGGTAGTATGGTCGGACTTGCATTAGGACAATTACTTATCGGACCTATTAGCGATAAATACGGTCGTAAAAATCCATTAATAATCAGCTTAATAGTTTACTTACTAAGTACTGTTGCTATCATCATTTTTCCTAATGTATATGCAATGATAGTTTTACGATTTATCCAAGGTGTGTCTTCTGCAGGAGCTGTAGTTATTTCTCGTGCTATTTCTACAGACTTATATAATGGACGCGAATTAGCTGCTTTCTTTGCGTTACTAATGGCTGTTAACGGCTTAGCACCTATTCTTTCTCCTATTCTAGGAAGTTTATTACTACAACTTACAGACTGGAGAGGAATATTCGTTACACTTGCTCTAATCGGTGTAATTTTATTAGCTGTAAGCTTTAAATTTAATGAATCATTAGCCGTTGAAAAACGTTTAGACCTTCCAATAACTAAGACATATTATTCTATTGTACATGTTGCAAAAAATAGACTATTCTTTGCTCTTGTTATTATTCAAGGATTTGCCTTAGCTGCTATGTTCGCCTATATTGCGGCATCACCATTCATCTTACAAACTCACTATAGCCTAAGTCCATTAATGTATAGCTTATGCTTTGGTTTAAACGGTTTTGCTATAGTTTTAGGAAGCAAGAGCGCTGGTAACTTCAAGGAGAAAGTTAGCATCAAACTAGGTTTATCACTTATGTTATTAGTTAGTATCTACCTTGCAGTAGTATTAACTCTGACACTGCCTTTCCTATTCATTGAAGTAGGATTCTTCCTTCTTTTACTAGGATTAGGATTCATTTTACCTGCTGGTTCTGCTATCGCTATGAGTTTAGAGCGTGAGCGTGCTGGAAGTGCCTCAGCTTTCTTTGGATTCGTTCCATTCTTCTTAGGTGGTGTCGTTTCACCTCTAGTCGGAATTGGAAATATTTTCCACTCTAGTGCAATAGCAATCGTAGTTTGCTCAGTTATATCATTTATAACATTCAAACTAGTAGAAAAGAAAATATAAAATAAAAAATCTAAGTTATAACTTTGGATTCACTAAAAACATCTACTTTAAAGATGAGTTTATCCAATATAACTTAGATTTTTTCTTTTTGATTTAAATACATTATCAAATTTATTATATCATATATTTCTAGTTATTATAAGACTTGTTTTATCCCTTTATTTATGATAAGTTGAAAGTGAAAATTAATAGTAGATGTTTTAAAGAGTAACTCAAAAAATTGTGATTTCAAAAAGTCAATTTTGTTGAGCCAAACTAAATAAAAGGGGAGCATAAAAATGTATATTCCAACAATAGTAATAATTTGTATAGTATGTGGCACTATAGGTGGAACTCTGGGTTATTATATTTCAAACAAAAACAAGAAAAGAATAAAATAAAGAAGACGAATTTTCGTCTTCTTTATTTTATTTATCTCATTCCCCAAGCTGATAAACCTTGTGCTTTATATGCACGAGTAGCTGCGTTGATTTGATCTTGAACTGTTGCTGTAGATCCCCATCCTGGCATAGTTTGGAATAATCCACTAGCTCCTGAAGCATTTCTAGCATTCACTTGTCCATTTGATTCACGTGCAATAATATGTTCCCAAGTAGAAGCTGAAACTCCTGTACGACGAGCCATCTCTTGAGCTGCAGCAGCTCCTTCTGCTCCTGCTGTGTTACCATTTGATAACCTTACTGAACCACCAGCTGATGAATATGATTGTGTCGAATATGATTGTGCAGGTGCTGAATATGATTGTTGAGCTACTACTTCTTGCTGTTGAGCCACTGAACGTTGTTTAGTTCCCACTACAACAACTTCA
>CAMYEU010000034.1 GCA_947254465.1 uncultured Gemella sp.
CCTAGGGCATAATATACACCCGTAGATTCAATCATACTAACTATTCCAACTATAACGAATGTTAAAATTGCACTCATATTAAATTCAAAACCTGTAAATTTAAATGGTGTTGGATGTTGAAACCAACCTGCTTGTGAAACTTCTGTTAAACTCACCATCCCCATAAAACTAGCAATAATAGTTCCCGTCACTAAACCTAATAAAATTGCTATTGATTGAATAAATCCAGTAGTAAATTTATAAATTACTAAAATAATTGCTAGAGTAATACATGCTAATAAAATATTTTTTGGATTACCAAAATCTTTTGCTCCTTGTCCACCCGCAATATAGTTCATTGCAACTGGTACTAATGTAATACCTATAATTGTTACAACACTACCTGTAACTACTGGTGGGAATAACTTAGCTACCTTAGCAAAAAATGGTGCTATTAAAACCACCACTAATCCCGAAACAAAAATTGCTCCATACATTGTTGGTAAGCCCAAATTATTTCCTATAGCTATCATCGGAGCAACTGCTGTAAAAGTACATCCAAGAACTACAGGTAAACCTATCCCTGTGAATTTACCTTTATACACTTGTAGAAAAGTTTCCACTCCACACATAAAAATATCAACTGACACTAAATACGTTGTTTGCTCTGCTGAAAGACCTAAGCCCCCAGCAACAATTATCGGTACAATTACCGCTCCTGCGTACATTGCTAATACGTGTTGTAAACTTAAAATAAAAGTTTTCAAGATTCTTTTCTCCTTAGTTATATATTATTTTTGACAAATATAACTATATAAATACAAAAAATCACCTATAATTACTTATAGGCGATTTAAAATTCTATCACAAATAAATACTTTAAAAATTAATTCAAAGAAATAACATTATAATAAAAATGCCCATAGTCATCAAATTTACGGTCTGATGGTAGAAACTTGCAAGCCATATTCTTGCCTTTATATGTGCTATATTTTGTCTGTACAATATATAATAACAATTTTCAAAATGATTTTCAAGTGTTATCTAAAATTTATATTATATTTTCATTCTTTAATTAAAAATTTAAAGTGATAACAGCTTTAGATTAATCTATTACTTTCAATTTCCCTCTAAAGTCATCTAAACTTGAGTATCCTTTTTCTTTCATTACTTCTTGAAGTTCTTTAGTTAGTCTAGCAAAAACTGAAACTCCTTCTTTGTGAAGAGTTGTTCCTACTTGCACTAAATCAGCACCACATAGGATATGTTCAAATACATCTTTACCATTTATAACGCCACCAGTTCCAATAATCTTTATACTAGAATTCAAGCGTTCCCTAAATGCACGAACATTTGCTAAGGCTGTTGGCTTAATATATTCTCCACCTAGTCCACCAAATCCACCTTTTGGCTTAATAACTACTTGTTCTTTATCTAAATCAATATATAAACCATTCCCTACACTATTTACGCTATTTACATACGTAAGCGGATATTTATTAAGAATTTTAGCCATTTCATCAAAATGAGCAATATCGAAATACGGAGGTAGTTTTACTCCAATAGGTTTTGTAAAGAATGTGAATACCTCAGCTAATAATTTGTCTGTAAGTTCAAAATCATAGGCAATCTGAGGCTTTCCTGGCACATTTGGACAAGATAGATTAAATTCAGTCACACCTTCATATTGACTTTCTTGAATTTTCTTTAATAGAGCAATATTTTCATCATAACTCATACCGGTTACCGATAAAAACTGTAACTTTGCACCTGCTCTTTGACGTTCAATAACATAATCTAAATAATAATCTAAACCATTATTCGGTAACCCCATAGAATTTATACTTCCTAAGCTAGTATCATAATATCTAGGCTCCGGATTACCTTCTCTATAATCATGAGTTGCAGTTTTTGTAACAAAAGCACCCGCTTCACTAGCTACTAATTCATCTAATTCCTCAATAGTCATACAGTGTACCCCTGATGCATTCATTAATGGGTTTGACAATTCTACATCTAAAAAATTTGTTTTTAACATTCTTCATACCTCCTATTTATACTAGTAACAGTTTATCACAAAATACTCTCAATAACCATTGATAAAACTGGTTTTAGATTTGTATTTAAATAAAAAAGAAGAATTATAGAAAATCAATTTTTCTACAATTCTTCATTAAAAGTTAGTAATTTTCCTTATCTAAAATAAACGATTCTTATTATACTTCTAGATGCTTAATGATATTTAAATATAAATTATCCATTTTTGGTAATATATCTTTTATTCTATCAGAATGTTCTTCTTTTAACCATGAAGTAGGTTTTTCATATAATACTTCTGTCTTATCTTCTTGCTTAATAAGTAATAATTTAAGTGGTAAGTTAAAACTTAGATATAAATCATCTTGCATTAATAATGTTCCTACTTTTGGATTACCAAATACTACATATTGAATATCCTCTAGTTCTAAATCAACATTTCTAGCATATTCACCTTGGTTTATATTTAAAAATTGATGGATGTTATTTTTTTCTAAATATTCGTCCACTTTTGATTTTACATTTTTAAATTCATCATTAATTAGATATTTTTCCATAATTTACCTCATATAAATACTAATATACTTTCTTAACCATATCTTAGTATAAAAAAGAGATTTACACAAATAATTTGTACTTTTCTTCTAAATTTTAAAATGTTTTAATACAATTTTTTATTGAAAAAAGTAGAAATCTAAGCAACAAAGTACACCTAGATTTCTAATAAAATTTTTCTTACTTGATAAAACCTCTTTTTATTTTCTTAGATATTTTCTCGTATAGCCCAACCCTAAGCTTGCTAGCAGAGCAAAACCTAATAATCCTAACATAGAATCTTTCATTCCTGTATTTGGAAGTTGCTTCTTAGATTTTCCCTTTGAGTTAGTAATCTTTACAGATTCTTGAGATATTTTATCATCTTTAATTTCTTCATTCCCAACCATTTCTTTTTTTGTTTCCTTCGCATCTACAATATTTATGACTTTACCAGTAGCATCAGTAACTTCTTTTAGTTCACCTCCTATGTTAAAAGAAATACCATATCAATATTTTTCAGTAAATTATATTTTATCTTATTTAATACTTAAAACTCTCTACTGCTTTTGATCTCTCAATTAGTTTTCCATACACCTTAGAATGTTCTAACAAGTAACTATGTGTTCCTTGGCACTCAACTATTCCATTATCTAAGACAATAATTTTATCCACATTCTCAATTGATTTAAGTCTATGAGAAATAACAATTACTGTTTTATTTTTTATAAGATTATTTAAACTATCTTGAATTTTTTTCTCATTTTCTACATCTAGAGCTGCTGAAATTTCATCTAAAATAACTATAGGAGAATCTTTCAAAAATGCTCTGGCTATTGATAATCTTTGTCTTTCTCCACCAGATAATGTTGCTCCATTTTCACCAACTATTGTATTGTACCCATTCTCTAAATCATCTATAAAGTCACAACAAGCCATCTTAGCAGCTGCCATAACTTCTTCATCAGTAGCACTACTATGTCCTATTCTTATATTTTCCATAATAGATGTATTGAATAATACTACATCTTGGAAGACAATTGAAACATATTTATATAGTGTGTCTGTAGAAATTTCTTTTATATTATGTCCATCTATAATTATCTGTCCATCATCATAATCATATAATCTAGATATTAATTTTAAAATACTAGTTTTACCACATCCTGATACACCCACTAGTGCTGTAACTTCATTTTGATTAGCTATAAAACTGACATCTTTCAATACTGGACTATCTTTATCATAACCAAATTTTACATTTTTTAATTCAATACCAAAATTATCCAATTTAATTTCTTTACCTTTTTGAATTTTAGTTTCCCTCAATTCTTTGATTCGTTTAATACGAGCATCTAGGTAAAATAATTCTGAAGTATTTGCAGCTAATCCATCAACTATATCTTTCATTTTCATCGCAACAAATATATAACCAATTAAGTATAGCAGATTAATACTTCCACTTGCATAAAGTGTTGTTCCAACTATTATTACGACTACTAAAGTTCCTTGAGCAACAACCCATGATAAAAATAAAGGTATAAATAGTACCATTTCCACTTTAAGTTTTAATTTTTCACTTTTATCCATATCTTTATTCAATTTTTCTCTTATCATGTTACCTAAACCAAAACTTTTAATATCTTGTTGAAGTTCAATCGCTTCTTGGAAGCTTTCAGAATTATGACGAAGTTGCTCAAAATTTTCATATTGTTTTTTTAATTGAATTCTTTTAGAAACTAGTATTAGAGAATAACTTAGGACTACAGGTATTATTATTGATAAACCTAAATATATATTCCCAACTAGCATAAGTATAGACATAATAGGGAAGAAAAGTATGAATCCTATAATTTTTGCCATTGCATGACTCATTGCATGTTCTATTGCTTCAACATCTTTCATAACGGTTTGACTTATATCTGATAAGTTGTGTTTTGAAAAATATGCAAGAGGAAGTTTACTTAATATTGTAGCTATATCTATTCTTAAATTAGCACTTTCTTTATAGGTTGCACTATATAGTGCATCATATTCTTTAGCCAAAAGTACATATATAACAATCAGTACTACTATTGATATTACTATATATAGATATTTACTTTTAACATTACCTAATAAAAGTTCATCTACTAATATCATAAGTAACATAGCAGGAAACATATTTGAAAAATATACTAGAAATGATAAAATACTGGCTCTTATTAAATCACTCGCTCCTTGATTTGTTAAGGCAAACCAACTTTTAATTTTATTTTTCATAATTAACCCTCCACTCATTTGCTTTATTGTATAAACTTTGGAGTTTTTTATACTCACCATCCAAAGCCATCAACTCCCTATCAGTTCCACGTTCTATAATTTCCCCATTGTCCATTACTAATATCTCATCTACATTTCTAATACTAGGTAATCTATGAGCAATCATAATAACTGTTTTATCTTTTATTAAATTTGAAAATGCACGTTGCAATTCATATTCATTTTCTGGATCAACTGCTGCACTAGCTTCATCCATAATAATAATTTTTGCATCTTTTAATATTGCACGAGCAATTGCAATTCGTTGTTTTTCTCCACCAGATAGATATACTCCTTTAGTTCCTATTTGAGTTTGTTCCCTTTCACTAAATTTATCAAGAATACTATTACATCCTGCTAAATTCATAGCAGTCATAACCTCTTCATACGATGCATCAGCTTTACCGATTTTAACATTATCATAGATTGAGGTTTTAAATAGTTTCACATTTTGAAAAACAAACGCAATATTATTAATCAGAGCCTCTTCACTGTATGAACTTATACTTCTATTTCCAATTTTAATAGCTCCACTATCTACCTTATAAAAACCAGAGATTAGTTTTGCAATAGTAGATTTACCACTACCAGAAGCCCCTACTAAAGCATAGCTCTTGTTTTCTTCTAAACTAAAACTTAAATCATTTATAATTTTTTTATCAGCATAACCAAAGCTAACATTTTCAAATGTAATATTATAATTTTCAAACTCATTATTAGAACCAAATGTTAATTTATTACTATTCATTTCTTCAAAAATACTCTCTAGTTTTTCAACAACAGACTGTCCCATAAATGCATACATCGATACGTACATTATTGCCATTAATGAAACAAACAGTGCTCCGCTTAAAAATAGTACCATAATCAATTCAACAGCCAACATTTTTGGATCTTCAATATTAAAAAATAGTAAAAGAATTGGAATTACCATAGCTATAAAGCTAAAAAAGAACCATTGAAATCCAACAAAACCTCTTTTACACGACATAGCATATTCTAAAGAATATTTAGAATAATTTTTTATAGCTGTATTTAAGGCTTTAAATGATTCAACGCTAATACCAAAAATTTTAATAACTTGAATTCCTCTAACATACTCTACTGTTTCACTACTTAAAGTTTCTAAAGACTCCTGATAAATCTTCATAAATTCTTTTTCACCAGTCATCATTGAAAGTGATATTCCCCCAACAATGCTAAGTATTACTAATATAATACCTACTTTCAAACTGACAAAAAATCCAAGTACTAATAATAGAATTGGCATTAATATAGCTCCAGCATTATCAGGTATTAGATGAGCTACAATCATATGTGTATCCGTCGCATTATCATCTATTATTTTTCTTGTTTTTCCTGAAGGATGAGTGTCAAAAAAACTAAAGCTCGCTTTTGATAATCCCTCGATTCCATATTTTCTAAGATTTGTTTCCAATCTAAATCCTAATACATGTGTTACTAATCCAGCAATTCCATATAATGTAATACCAATAATTAGTAAACCAACTATACAAAATCCATAATACTTAGCATTTTCTATATTATTATAAACAATTATTTCAATTAAAAACTT
Organism: uncultured Gemella sp.; assembly: GCA_947254465.1. Lineage (GTDB taxonomy): Bacteria > Bacillota > Bacilli > Staphylococcales > Gemellaceae > Gemella. The sequence goes on from CAMYEU010000034.1 coordinate 6,428, forward strand.
ACTTAAATAATAATATCCCCATACTTTGAATACTACTGACAACATAGATAATAAAATCCCTATATATGCCAAATATCGTTCTTTAGGAACATAAGATAAAATTTTTTTATATACTGTTAACATAATTTCCTCCTTATTTTTTTATAAATTCCCATTTAAATTAATACTTTAACAATAATTTAAAACTCTTACATTAATTTTATCACTCTTATCTGTAATTGTAAATAATAACTATTATCAATTATATATAAAAAAGAAAAGAATTGTTAAAATTCAATTCTTTTCTTTTAATACTTATTTAGTTTTGCGAATATATCTAAGTCTATATATTCACCATTCATTACTTCGTGTTCTACTAGTGTAGCTTCTTTAAAATAACCTAAACGTTGAGGAACACTTGCACTCTTATAATTTTCAGGATGTACCCTAATTTGCAATTTATGTAGTTTTAATTCGTTAAAAGAATACTTTTCTATCATATCAACAGCTTGTGTCATTATGCCATAACCTTCGAATTTTTCACTTAGCCAATAGCCGACTTCAGCCCTTTTTGAACTTCTATTTATATTATGAAGGTCAATCATTCCTGCCATATTTTCATCTACTAGGATAATAAACATCATCATTTCTTCTTTATGAATCTTTTCTATACTATACTCAAGGAATTGTTCTTCATCCTGAACTGATTTCATATCCATTACCCAAGGTAAGTACTTTGCTAGTCTTAATCTTTCATCTACTATTACTTTATAGATATCTTCAGCATATTTTTTATCAGGTAATACTAGTTTACATTCACTACCATTGTTTAAAATAAACTTCTTTATTTTATAAATAAACATTATACACTCCCTATTCATTTTCTAATTCATCTACAACTTCTTTTAATAATTCATATGAATGATGTTGAGCTTCTTCATCATAAATATATGAATTAATCATAAGCTCATCAAATCCTACTCTACGTTTTAAATCAGCAATTTGTTTTTTTACTGTTTCTTTACTACCAATAAACGAAATTTTAGTCATTTGTTTAACTACAGATTTCTCATGATCTACTATTTCATCGTGTTCAAAAGCTATTGGTCCAAAATGTGGAACCTTCGTAGTCGCGATATAGTTTTTCCAAACAGCTTCTTCTGATTGAACTGGTGGAACCATTCCTTGTGGATTACTAGTTATTATATTTAAAAATGATTGAATCTGAGTTGTTGATAATCTTTTTGCTTCTTCATCGGTGTCTGCAACAACAGCATTGGCACCTAAAATTACATACGGCTCACTTAAAACTTCTGATGGTTTAAAATAATGCCTATAAATAGCTACTGCATTTTCCATCATAGCTGGAGCAAAATGCGATGCAAATGCATAAGGTAATCCTAACTCAGCAGCTACATATGCACTATCAGTACTTGAACCTAGTATGTATAGTGGAACATCAAGCCCAGCAGCTGGATATGCATGAACAGGCCTTGTATCTTTAAAATACCCAGATAGCTCCACGACTTCTTTTTTAAAATCCATCTCTCTATTAGTACTTCTTCTAATAGCTCGTGCAGTATTATAATCAGTACCCGGTGCACGCCCTAAACCTAAATCAACTCTACCAGGATAAAGAGTCTCCAAAGTTCCATATTGCTCTGCTACTATATATGGACTGTGATTAGGTAACATTACTCCACCTGAGCCTACTCTAATATTATTTGTGTTATCTAGTGTACGCTGGATTAATAACTGCGTTGCACTACTAACCACACTTTTTGTATTATGGTGTTCTGCAATCCAATATCTTTCATATCCTAGTTCATCAGCCTTTTTAGCCAATTTAACCATCGCGTCAATAGCATCTTTAAAATTCTCCCCCTGTCTTAATGGAGCTAAATTTAAAATTGAAATTTTCATACTCTTCTCCTAACTTATTTTCTCACAATATTTTAATATGCTTATTATAACTATATAAAAATATCCTTCTGAGCTAAATTCTCAATACACTCATCATAATACGCCTCATCGTGTTCTTTATAAATAGGCTTATTGATTTTACACTCTTTTAGATCGTTATGAGGAGTACAAATTTTTCCTCTATAATTTTTATCTAGCCATTCCTCACTAACATTATATCCTCTATTCTTCATTTCCTTCATGATTAATTCATGATACTTGAAAAGTAAAAATGGTTTGTGTTCAAATACATAATCTACCGTTGCATGTTTCTTACCCCAACCATTTCCTCTTAATGCACAACATTCTCTATGTTGACCTAAAAGTTGTTGCCTTGGTAGTTTTGATATTAGTTCTTCATGCCAAAGTCTCATCTTGTCCTCCATTAATAAAAGTAGATTCTTCTAAATATTTATTTGGATATTTATTTAAAAGATATTTTACTTCTTTTATCAAATTTTCTTTTTTATATTTATTAGTATGATATTCTTCAATCATTTCAAAAAAATTATCTTTTTCTTCCTTTGTTGCATGTTTTTTAAAGTATCCCCAGACATGATGTAACGCATTAGTTACTTGTCCTTTATCTTCAGGTAAACTTACAGCTTGTTTTATTAGCTCATTCAATTTACTTAGGGATACTTCTTCCTGTTTTAAATACGTTCTAATTTCTAGGTATATTTTACTTGAGTGACTTAAAACAAGATATTTATTTTTTGCCCATAACTTTTGGCATCGAACTATTTCTTCTTTATTATTCATTTTGTCCTTTCAAAACTAATTATTTATAGTATTCTAATTATATTATATCCTTCACTTTTTTACTACAAATTGGTATCGCTAAGTATATAAATAAGTTCCTTATTATGTTTTGTCTTAATAAGGAACCTCTACATTAGATTTTTGTTGTATTAAATTTAACAATGTTCTTTTGATTTCCTACATCAATACTAATTCTAAAATACAAGTGGAATATTTCCATATAATATAATTCTAAAAATACCTATAATAGCTAAATGTATTGGATAATAGTAGTAAAAGAACCATTTAGAACCAATATGTTTTCCTCTAGTACCATCATATCTCATTAATAACGGTAAAGAGAATAAAGTTGCAAACTGTAATACTCCATAAAATACATCTATAAAGATAATATAAATAGCTGCATAAACACTTATCCAAATAACATAATCAAGTATTTGTTGTTTTTTATTATCTCTATGATTATATAAAAAGAATGGCATCATTAGCGCTATTGAAGACCAATCCGCTACAAACGTTAATAAACAGAACACAATAATTGCTGAAATCTTTAGTGTATTACTTATTTTTTCACTTCTAAAGATAGCGATTAATAAAACTGCCATCGCCAGTGGGAATAAGACACTTGTTTTATTAAATATACTTCCTGTAGTTATATCAAATGGTATTCCTAAACCGAAGCAAAAAGCAAAATGACTGATAACAGCAAAGCTCATAATTCTAAAGAAATATTTTTTAATATCTTTTGTATAATAACATCCTTCTGCGATAAAATACCACATAATTGGTGCTGTTAAACGTCCTACTATGTGCATAAATACTGGTATTGGTTCTTTAACTAAACCTGGATATAATAGCCATGCTAAATGATCAATTGTCATAGCAATTATAGCTATATATTTTAACTGAGTTCCATCAAACTTTAAATTCTTCATGTTCTTCCTTTCTATACTATTTTTCCTTTATTTAAAAATTAATAGTTAATATATTACTCATGAATTTGGGAGGATGAGAATACTCTATACTAAGATATATTATCATATTAAAATGCTTTATACAATTATTTATCTAAACTTATTAAGATTTTCCTACTCCCTTTTAATATTATTTTATTAACAAAAAAATGCCTAAGTTATTTCACTTAGACACTTTATATTTTATCTTTCTTTTGTCAAAATACCATCTTTCATTCGATAAACATGATCACATTTTTCAATCATTCTATTATCATGTGTTACCATAATAATTGATTTATTTTTTTCTTTACACTCTTTTAAAAGTAAATCTACAACTTCAAACGCTCTATCTGAATCTAGACTTGCTGTAGGTTCATCAGCTAAGATAATTGCAGGATTATTATAAAGAGCTCTAGCAATAGCTAATCGTTGCCTTTCTCCACCTGATAAGTCTTTTGGTAATTTATTTTCTAAATGATCTATTCCTAATTCTTTAACTAGGGATTTTTGATCTTGAAGTGTTTGTTTTCTTTTCTTATTTATTCTATCCACTAATTCTAACTGTTGTTTTGCAGTTAAAAATGGAACTAAATTAGATGCCTGTAGAACAAATCCAATATCGTTAAATCGTAACTTTGACCTTTCTTTCTCAGACAAATTAGTATAATTTTTTCCATTAATAATTATTTGACCTTTAGATGGAGTTTGTAACCCACCAGCTAACGTTAAAAAAGTTGATTTTCCTGAACCTGATGGACCAATAATCGCAATAAATTGACCTTCTTCTATTTTAAAATTTGTTTCTTTCAGAGCTTCTATCTCTTTATTTCCATCTTGATATGATTTAGTAACATTTTTAAATTCTAATACATTCATATGACACCTATCCTATTGCTTTTAATGGATCAATTTTTCTAATAGCTAAAACAGAGAATAATGTTCCAACTAAAGAAAAAATAATCAAACTAACGAAGATTATACTGTAATAAAGTCCATTCCCTAAAAATGGTACTGCTGATGGTAATACAAGTGATGTTGCCCACGTTCCAACCAAACCTAGTATACTTCCAACTAATGAAAGTAAGAATGTTTGCGATAAAACAGAAGTTCCAATAATTCTATTCGAGATTCCTTGGGCTTTCATTACACCAAAGATTGGAGTTTTCTGAATAGTAAGTACATACATAAAAATACCAATAATAATAGCAGAAATCACTATTAGGAATCCTATCATTAGTCCAAATGTTAAAATTTGAGCACTATAACCAGGTAATTCATTAATAAAATCAGCTATACTAACTTTTTGGAAGATAGAACTGTCGTAATCCTTTAAGTCACCTTTTACTACGAAAGCATTAATCATAGGATTATCAGCTGATTTATTATTACCATATTTCAATACTTGAAAATCATTAATATTCATATATACTACAGGCGCAACATTAAACCTTGATTTTTCCGTGTAACCTACTATTTTTAATTCAATATCTGAGTTAGCAGTTTTAATAGTATCCCCTATAGAATATCCTTCTTTTTCAGACAAACTTTTTTCAATAACAACTTCATTTTTAGATTCAAAAGTTCTACCTTGTATTATTGCTGTCTCTTATACACATCTCCGAGCCCACGAGACATCTCAGGATCTCG
>CAMYEU010000035.1 GCA_947254465.1 uncultured Gemella sp.
CGGCAGCGTCAGATGTGTATAAGAGACAGGTCAATATCTTTTTCTAGTTCTAAGTCTTCATCTTTTTTTAGTTTCATCTGACTTAATTCTTTATATTGGAATTTTAAGAAATCTACTTTTTGAAGAACATCACTCTCTTGTTGTTTTAAGTTATCAATTTTTTCTTTTATTATCTGATATTCTTTATACTTCTCTTTGTATTTTATATACACAGGTTGTATTTTTTCTTTATTGAATGAATCTACTAAATTAAGGTGATTTTTTTCTACTAATAGAACTTGATTATCGTGTTGTTCATGAATGTCTAATAAATGAGCAGCTACTTTTTTTAATGTCGATAGGTTAACTATAGTTCCATTTATTCTACAGACACTCTTTCCACTACTATAAATGTCACGACGAACTACTATTACCTCATCTTCTAGATCTAAGTCTAATTCATTAAAAATTTCCTTAACTTCCTTACTCTTTGGAAAATCAAATACTCCTTCTACACTAGCCTTATCTTCACCATATCGAATATAGGAAGTTGAGGTTCTTTGACCTGATAATTGCGAAATTGCCGCTAGAATCATTGATTTCCCGGCACCTGTTTCTCCACTTAAGACAGTTAAACCATTTTTAAGTTCTATAGTTGCTTTTTCAATTATTCCAAATTGCTTAATATTTAACTGAATTAACATTGGCTCCTCCTCTATTTAAAGTGATTATGAGCATTGTTTACGATATGCTCGATATTTATATTTTTATTTTCTACTTCTTTAGTTGCATTGTATTTTAATATCATTAGGAATTCAATATTTCCTTCTCCTCCTGTTATTGGAGAATAAGATAGATTCGTCATACTAAAACCAACACTATTGGCTAAAAGTAATACTTTTTCAACTACTTCAAGTTGAACTTTTTTATCTCGAACGATTCCACCTTTTCCTACCTTATCTTTTCCAGCTTCGAATTGTGGTTTTACAAGAGCACAAACTTCTCCGCCATCTTTTATAATTTCTGCAAGATTCGGCAGTATTAATGATAATGAAATAAATGAAACATCGATTGATGCTATATCTATTTCATATACATCAAAGTCTTCTTTTACTGAATGTCTAAAGTTAGTTTGTTCCATTACTTTTACACGTTCATCATTACGTAATTTCCAAACAAGTTGATTTGTCCCAACATCTAATGCATAAACAAACTTCGCTCCATTTTGCAAAGCACAATCCGTAAATCCACCAGTTGAAGAACCAATATCAATCATCACCTTATCCTTAACATCGAAGTTCAGTTCATTTATTGCTTTTTCTAATTTAAGTCCCCCACGACTTACGTAAGGCATCTGTTTACCTTTAATTCTAAGTTCAGCAGTTGATTCAACTTTTTCTCCCGCTTTGTCGATTCTAATATTATCGTTATAAACAATCCCAGCCATAATAGCTCGTTTTGCTTTTTCACGTGATTCGAATAATCCTTGACTTACACAAAGGACATCAGCTCTCTCTTTTGCCATAATTACCTCTTTTTTGTTTACTAAGTCTGTGATTTTCTATATTTTTACTAATATCAAAAATAGCACAGGCTTTCTTTTTAATTTTACCATAATAATAACTTTTTATCTATGAGAACGGCATGTTTATATATACTTTGTCAATATAATTTATGATTATATACGTAATTTAATTTATAAGTACTCTAGAGCCTTGGTACACTTGACTTTTTAAAAATACTCTCCGAAAACTCTCCGAACTTAGAGGAAAAAACCTATTTTTTGGTGAAAATCATTTTAGGAACTGAAAAGCAAAATAGAAATAATTTAAGATGAAATAATATATTTTAAAGGATATGTTATAATATCTATTGTAAGGAGGTTTATTTCATGAAATATAGATATTATTCAGTATTTACACAAGAAAAAGATTATATAGATATAACATTTCCCGATTTAAAAGGTTGTATTAGTTTTGGTAATAACTTAGAAGAAGCTTTATATATGAGCAAAGACGCTCTAGAGGTTTATTTATTAGTATTAGAAGATGAAAAAATGGATATACCAAAACCCAGTACATATCAAGAGTTACAAGCTAAATTAAATGATAATCAACAATTACAATTAATTAGCGTTGATACTGAGTTGATTAGACGTAGAGAAGAAAACAAAGCAGTAAGTAAGTTAGAGATATAACAAGATAAAAAAGCAGTAGAATAAATCTACTGTTTTTATCTTTATTTAATATAAATAATATAGGTTGGTGCATTTGGCACTAACCCTACTTTTTAAGTTGGTGTATTCATCACAAACAAATAACATGTTTAACCCCCATCTATCTTTTTTATGCTCTCTACTCTCCATATAAAACTAGTAATCATACAAGGTACATTGATTATACTGGAGTATACAAGAGATTGCTTATTCTATGTAGTTCTATTGAAAGGTATCTATCTTAAAAGAATATCTAACTATGAATTATAAGAGTACAGATATTCAAGGGAAGTAATATTATATGGTGGTAATTGTGTACACTACATTATTGCTAGAGATAGCTAAGTATATATACTAATATCATATACAAGTAATTAAGATTATGTATAGATATCTAAGTTAGGTTGATTAATCGTATCAGATACTAGAGGATAAGCAACACTAATATATATTCATTCGGTTATATCATATCACTATATATTCATAGATAGCTAACTAATGTAGATTGATATGTACTATACTGTTGGGCTTATTCCAGTTACCTAATCACCTTATACCATAAGGCTATATAGCTAATACAAGTATCATGATTGAATAGGTTTGTTGTAAGTGATAGATATATCAAGTAAGTAGTAACAATGAACTAAGATATAAAGATAGTATGAAGTAGATTAGATTAATATGTTATCAATGAATGTAATATGATTATGAAAAGAATAAATAAAAGATTAAATGATTTAAACAAAAGAATAAATATAATTAATTTAATTGTTATTAGCTTTGAAGATGGAAAGATAGAAAGATACAAAGGCATGAGCCAAGATAAGACTTTAAGATAGCATAAAGATATATTACTACATAAGGTACATGGTATTCTTCCCTTAATTGAGAAGACCGCCCCCCCCTATAAAAAATCTCAAAAAATAAAAAATCTTAAAGACCAACCTGCCCTCATTCATTCACAATGGCACGAACTCGTTAACCATTATTGGAAAAATCAAGACAAAAAAAAGAAGCTCTCATTTAATTTTGAGAAGTCTTCTAATTTTTGCTAAACTTATTTCTACAGCAATTATAAACCATTAAAATTAAAAAATCAATAGTTATTTTTCCTTGAAATTCATCATAAAAAAATATAGAAAAATGTAGCTAAAAATACTTACTATAAATTTAATAAAAAAAGAAAAACGTTAAGCACGGGCATGCTAAACGTTTAAAAAAGTAATTTAGTTACTTGGGGCATGGCAACCATGCTCCACCTATATAGATATTATACAATATATTTTTATAAAATAAAAGTAAAAATGTAGTTAAAAAAAAGAAAAACGCTAAGGGGGGCGACCCAAAGCGTAAAAAATAAGCATATATCTGCAAAGATAGGCGTCCTGTACCGTCCATCTTTCTTAAAATCATTATATCACATACTGTTGTAAATTTAAAATAATATGTAATCACAAAATAAAAAAAGTTTAGTGCGACCAACACTAAACTAAAGTAACTTTATATTGTAAATTAAAGGGGCGTGTTCCTCACGCTCCAACCTTTTCAATCATTATATCATAGCAATACATAGCAAGTAAAACAATATACTAGAAATATTCAAAATTCTTGTAAGCTACTTTAATTTAAAATAAAAAAACAGATAGCAAAATACTACCTGTTATCTCATTTATTTATAGAACTACTGGCACTTATTTTATGTGTTTTTGTCTCCGAAAACTCTCCGAACTCTCTCCGAAAAGTCTTAAAATTTGATATCGTATAGAAATCTACTTACTTAATAAAATGCTTTTATATTAATGCTTAGAAGTGTTTTAAGATGTAATCTATATTAGTACTTTTAAATTCATTTTTTAAACATAAAAGGGCAACTTATGAAACTAGTCTTTCTAAGTTGCCCTTATGAATTTTATTCTATTTTACTTTTTTTATATTCCAAATGTCTTTTGCATATTCTTCTACTGATCTGTCTGCAGAGAAGATTCCAGCGTTAGCTGTATTAACTAAGCTCATTTGGCCCCATTTTTCTTTATCTTGATATGCTTGAGCTACTTTTTCTTGAGCTGCAACATAGCTTTCAAAGTCCGCTAGACACATGTAATTATCTTGTGTTAATAAATAATCTACGATAAAGTTGAAGTTCATCCCACCAACAGTCATTGTTCTAATGAAATCTAGTGTTTCTTTAATCTTCACTGAACTATTGTAGTATTCCCATGGTTTATATCCTTTCGCATTTAGTGCGTCTACTTCTGGTGTTTCTAAACCGAAGATAAAAATATTGTCATCTCCTACCGCTTCATGAATTTCCACATTTGCTCCATCAAGTGTTCCTAATGTTAATGCACCGTTTAGCATTAGTTTCATATTACCTGTTCCACTTGCTTCCTTACCAGCTTGTGAAATTTGTTCACTAATATCAGCTGCAGGAATAATTTTTTCAGCAAGAGTAACTTTGTAATCCGGTAAGAATACAACTTTAATGTACTGACGAACTAATTCATCACATTCAATCATTTGAGAGATTGAGTGGATAAATTTTATGATATTTTTAGCCATTTGATATCCAGATGAAGCTTTTGCAGCGAAGATAAATGTTCTTGGCACTGGACGTAAATCATTGTACTTAATTTCACGGTATAAGTATACAATGTGTAAAGCATTAAGTAATTGACGTTTATATTCATGTAGTCTCTTAACTTGAACATCAAAGATAGAGTCTGGATTTACAGTTATACCTGTAGTATTTTGAATATATGTAGCAAGTTGTTCTTTTTTTACTTTTTTGATTTCTTGTAGTTTTGCAATAACTTTCTTATCGTTTTTATAGTCATTTAACTTACTAATTTTAGATAAATCTTTAACAAAATCATCCCCAATTAAATCTTTTAGATAAGATGCTAACTCAGGGTTTGCTTGTCCTAACCATCTACGATGAGCTATACCATTCGTAACATTACCGAATTTTGTTGGATATAATTCGTTAAATGATCTAAATGTTGATTCAACTAGAATATCACTGTGTAATTTTGATACACCATTAACGTTATGACTTCCCACTATTGATAAGTTAGCCATTCTGATTTGGTTATCATATATAATTGCAGTCTCTGCTAATGTATAATCTTTACCTTGATCGATTACCCACTGGCAGAATCGTTTGTTAATTTCTTCGATAATTGAGTAAATACGTGGTAATAATGGTTTGAATAAATTAACAGACCATTTTTCTAAAGCTTCTGCCATGATTGTATGATTTGTGTAGGCAAAAGTCTTAGTGGTAATTTCCCAAGCTTTGTCCCAAGAATATCCATATTCATCAAGTAATAATCTCATTAATTCGGGAACCCCCATCGCTGGGTGTGTATCGTTAATGTGTAACGCAACATGCTCACTTAAGTTTTCTAATGTTCCAAATTCATTGTAATGATTTTTTACTAGTTGTTGTAGAGATGCACTAATAAAGAAATACTGCTGTTTTATACGTAATTCTTTACCTTCATTTGTGCTATCTGCTGGATATAATAATTTAGAAATTGATGAGGCAATTGCTTCTGCTTCTGAAGACTTAGAATATTCTCCACGCTCGAATAATTTCATATTAAAACCTGTTTTAGCTTTAGCTTCCCAAAGACGTAATGTATTTACAGTTTTAGTTTTATATCCAGAGATTAATAAATCATATGGTTCCGCTTGGATTGAAGTATAATCTTTGTACTCAACTTTAAATCCATTTTCAGTCATTTTTTCTTCTACATGACCGTAGAATCTCACTTCAATTTCTTCATCATTTCTATAAACAAGACCGTATTTTCCTAAGTCTAACCAGTAATCTGGAAATTCTTGTTGCCAACCATTATTGATAACTTGTTTGAAGATTCCATATTCATAAAGAATAGAAAAACCTGTTACTGGATAATCCCTACTAGTTAAAGCATCTAAATAACACGAAGCTAATCTTCCAAGCCCTCCATTACCTAAACCTGGATCTGGTTCTATATCATAGATTTCATCAAGATTAAAATTATTTTTTTCTAAATACTCTTTAGTTTCTTTCTCTAATCCTAGATTAAATAGGTTATTTCTTAAAGTTCTACCTACTAAAAACTCCATCGACATGTAATAAGCACGTTTTTTCTTTGTTTTTTTCAATTCTTGTTCGTAAGCAAATTTTTTCTCAGATAATTTTTCTCTTACCGTACTCATTAATGCTTCGTAAACTTGTCGTTTACTCGCTGCTGCTATAGTAATCCCAAATTGTCTTTTTAAATACTTCTCTATTCTTTGTTCAAATTCTTGATTTTTCATTATTCTCTCCTACAAACTAGTTAACTAGACTATTTCATTATACATATCTATGTATTGTAAAGCTGATTTTTTCCAACTTACATCTTCTTTTATTGCATTTTTCATAATTTTATTCCAAATATGACGTTCTTGATAGTAGCAATATGTAGCTCTATAAACAGCATCCAACATATCATAAGCATCAAAGCTTTCAAATGTAAATCCTGTTCCAGACTTACCATCAAATGGTTCTACCGTGTCTCTTAAGCCACCTACTCTATGAACAATCGGCACTGTAGCATATCTCATTGAAATTAATTGAGATAAACCACATGGTTCAGTTTTAGATGGCATTAAGAACATATCGCATGAACTATATACTTTGGAAGATACTTCTGATGAAAACATAATTAAACTTCTCACTTTATCATGACGACGGTATTCTAATGAACGTAGTGCATCCTCATAATGACGATCTCCTGTTCCTAAAATAACCAACTGTGCTCCAGTTTTTAAAATCTCATCCGCTACATGCAAAACTAAGTCTATACCTTTTTGATGAGTTAATCTTGTGACCATTCCAATCATAGGAATATTTTCATTCACTTCTAAAGCTAATTCTTCTTGGAATTTTAATTTGTTCTCTACTTTATTTTTTAATGTTTTAATATCGAAGTTTTTGAAAATTAATTTATCAGTTTTTGAATTAAATTTATCAGTATCTAATCCATTAATTATACCGTGAAGTTTCCCTTGTTCTACTCTTAAAATATCATCTAAGCCATACGAGAAGTATGGGTCTAATATTTCATGAGCGTATGTTTCACTTACAGTATTTATTCTATCAGCTAATTGGATAGCACCTTTTAATAGATTTAAATCTCCTTTGTAGATTAGGGCATCAAAATACTTATTATCTAGCCCAAATAAGTTACCCATTTCATAAGGATTGAATTTACCTTGGAATTCAATATTATGAATTGAAATTACACTTTTAATATCTTGATAGAATCCTTCTCCTCTAGCTTTAAGATCATCTAAATAAATAATCGATAATGCAGCATGCCAGTCATTAGCATTAACCACATCTGGTTTATAATCAATATGCGGTAATATCTCTAAAGCTGCTTTGGAGAAGAAAGCGAATCTCTCTCCATCATCATCTTGACCGTAGACACTGTCTCTATTGAAATATTGTTCATTATCGATGAAGTAATAAGTTACCCCGTTTACCACAGTCTCAAATATTCCACAGTAAACTGTTCTCCAGCCTAAATTAATAAAAATATGTTGTCTATATTTTAAATCGTACTTATCTCTGTCTATTGAAGAATACAACGGCAGTACAACCCTTGCTTCTACATTTTCATCTTGAAGAGCTTTTGGCAATGAGCCTATAACATCACCTAGCCCACCAACTTTTACAAATGGTGCCGCTTCAGCTGCCACGAATAAAATTTTCATTATATTTCTCCTTATTCGTAATTTACTTCCATACTAAAAGGGTTAGTTTTAGAGGGAGTCTATCTGTATATTATACTCTTTTTTCTTTTGAAAATCGAAAGTTTTACAAATCTCTCCTACATTTTAATCTAACCCTTTTTTTTTTATTATTCTACTACTTTACCTTTTTCTACAATAACTTGGCAGTTTTCTGTTCCTTTTAATTCAACTTTCTCTGAAACTACTGCATATTTATCTAGAATTACACAATCTAAGTATGCTGATTTTTTAATCACACAATTCGGCAGTACTATTGAGTTTTTAATTACTGCTCCTTCCTCAACTACAACATCTCTAAAGAGTATACTACTTTCTACAATCCCATTAATTTCACAACCATCACCTAATATAGAGTTCTTAACAATAGCGCCATCACCATATGTAGTTGGCACACTATCTTGAACTCGTGTTAAAATATCTGTTCCTGATAAGAATAACTCATTTAATTTTGCAGGATTTAGTAAATCTCTATTAAAATTGTAATATTCTTGGACACTATTAATAGTTCTGTTGTAATTTTTTATTTCATATCCATAAATATTCAGACGGTGGAAATTCTTCGAAATAAAATCTAGAAGTAAATCTTGCCACCCTAATGTCATACCTTTTTTAACTAATTCTTTAAACATTTGTTTAGACATAACATAAATCTTAACCTGAGTTGGACATACTTGCTCAAAACCATCATAATGATATAAACTATCGTATACTCTATTTTTATCATCAAAAATTATTTGAGATTCTCTTTGCTGAGGTTTTCTATAGGTGTAAGCTAGAGTTATATCTGCATTTGTAGTTTTATGATATTTTACCATATCTTTAAAATCTATGTTACCCACAATATTTCCATCAGCTAGAATACAGTACTCTTCTAATAGTGTATCCGCATATTTCGAAGCATCCCCTAATGCTTCAATTTTGTTTTGAGCCACACGATTTGAGTGATGATTTGACATTGGAGTTATAAACTTCAAACCACTATTTTTTCTATTTAAGTCCCAGTCTTTCCCCCAACTTAAATGGTCCATTAATGATTTATAGTGATAATTTGTTACTACTGCAATATTTGATACTTCAGCTTTTACTAACGAAGATAACATGAAATCAATCATTCTATATCTTGATGCAACTGCTAAAGATGCTAGTGTTCTATTTCTAACTAATCCTTGCAAATCATCATTACGATAGTTATCTGCAAACAATACACAAAACGCATTTACCATATTATTTTCCCTCTACTTTCCTATTATCATTTACAACTTCATCCCTACCGATTACCGTTATTTGTTCTTTTCCTAAGGTAATGTCTCTGTGCCCAACTTCTACATTTTCTTTAACTATTGAACCTTCAGCAATAATCGAATTATAAACTTTAGCACCTTTTTCTATTAGAACATCTTTCATTATTATGCTTCCAACTATCTCTGCTCCTTCTTCAATTCTAACACCTGAAGAAATAATAGACTCAGAAACAGTACCATAAACAGCAGTACCATCAGAAATCATTGAATTTTTAACATTTGCACTATGGCCTAAGTATTGAGGCATAGCTCCTTCATGACGATAATAAATTCTCCATAGTCTATCGTCAATATTGAAGTTTTCTTTATTTTTAATAAGGTCCATATTAGCTTCCCACAAGCTTTCTATTGTTCCCACATCTTTCCAATATCCGTAGAATGGATAAGCATATATATTTTTACCCTCATTTAACATCATTGGAATAATATTTTTACCGAAGTCTTTCTCACTATCTTGATTCTCTTCATCTCGAATCAAGTATTCTCTTAGTTGTTGCCAACTAAAGATATAAATTCCCATAGAGGCTTTTGTTGATATCGGATTTTCTGGTTTTTCTAGAAACTCAGTTACTTTTAAATCTGAATTTGTATTCAAAATTCCAAAACGACTAGCTTCTTCGATAGGAACATTAATATGTGCAATTGTTAAATCTGCTCCTTTTTGTTTATGGAAATCTAACATTTCTTTGTAATTCATTTTGTAAATATGATCTCCTGATAAGATAAGTACGTATTCAGGATTATATTGCTCTATATATTTGATATTTTGATAAATAGCATTCGCTGTTCCTTTGTACCACTCTCCTGTTTTACCTGCAGTATACGGCGGAAGAATTGATAGTCCTCCGTCCATTCTATCTAAGTCCCATGGTTGACCATTACCCATGTATGAGTTAAGCTCAAGTGGCATAAACTGCGTTAAAACCCCCACTGTTGAAATTCCAGAGTTCGCGCAGTTTGATAATGGAAAATCAATAATTCTATATTTTCCACCAAAAGGTACAGCTGGTTTAGCCATATCTTTAGTTAATACTTGAAGCCTCGTACCTTGTCCTCCTGCTAGTAGCATAGCTACTACTTCTTTTTTTCGTGCCATAAATTTGACCCCCTTCTTCTAAACTTATTATTTCTTTTCTATATACATCGTCGTATAAGGTGGTATATTTATACTTAAAGTATATTTAAATTCATTTTTCTTTTTATTAATAGTTTTTAAATTTCTATTTGTTATTGCTATTCCATCATATTTTTTTGCATCTGAATTCAATGCTATTTTGTAGCTTCCCCAAGTATCTACTCCAATTTCATAATGTTCCAACACTTGATTCGAAAAATTACTTACCACTAATACTTCCTTACCTTTTCTATCTTTACGAGAAAATGCAAAAACATTATTATTGCTATCATCCACAACATGCCATTTAAATCCATCCCAATCATTATCATTTTCCCATAATGCAGGTGTAGATTTATAGTATTTGTTAAGCTCTTTTACATATCTATGTGTGAATACATGTTTAGGATAAAGCATTAATAACCAATCTAATTCTCTTTCTTCATCCCATTCAATAAATTGAGCAATATCGGTTCCCATAAATGTTAATTTTTTACCAGGATGTGCATACATATACCCTAAAAACGCCTTGAAGTTTCCAAACTTATCTTCGTAAGGAACTGGACTTTTATCTAATAGCGATTTTTTACCATGTACCACTTCATCATGTGAAATTGGTAGGATAAAGTTTTCCGAAAATGCATAATGCATTGAGAAAGTAAATTTGTTATGTACTCCTTTTCTGAAGAAAGGATCTGTTTCTAAATAATCAAGACTGTCATTCATCCATCCCATATTCCACTTAAAGTCAAATCCTAAACCACCATGTTCAACAGCAGCTGTTACTTTTGGATAACTTGTCGATTCTTCTGCTATCATAGAAACACCTGGATAGTTTTCTTTAATATAAAGATTTAAATTTTTTAAGAAATCAATTGCTTCTAAATTTTCAAATCCTCCGTGAATATTTCTTGCAGATTTATCTTCATCTCGACAGTAATTTAAAAATATCATCGAACTGACGGCATCTACTCGAATTCCATCAATATGATAATCTTCTATCCAAGAAACTGCACTTGATGTTAAAAATGATCTTACTTCATTT
>CAMYEU010000036.1 GCA_947254465.1 uncultured Gemella sp.
ATCCTGAGATGTCTCGTGGGCTCGGAGATGTGTATAAGAGACAGCAATATTACAATGCTGACTTTTCTTGTTTCTCTGATTACTCTTATTTCTACTATCTTTTGAACTATCAATATAGTTATAGCTACGAAAATCGCAGTGGTTTTAACCCTTTGATTTTCTATGAACATCGTAGCGATTATTATAGCTAAACTAAAAACTGTAATAAGCATATTAACAGCCAAAAATATTAATTTTTTATCCGCCATAATTATTTTTTCCTCATCTTGATTGTTACTTTAACAATCGGTGTATCTGTCGCAATTCTAATACTCTCCTTAGGATATATTTTCAAATTGCTACGTTCTTCTGTTTCTTCTTTAACATCACTTAAATCGACATCAACAAACATCTCTTGCACTCTAGCTAAACTAGCTGCATCTTCCGCTCTTATAGTTACTTTGGAAACATCTGCAGTCGCACTAATTAATTCAAATCCGGAAGGAAGATTTCCTATAGTGTTTACCTCTAACGGAACCTCTTTTTCAATATTCTTCAATTCAATATTCATAACCGTTGAATTTGGCTCTATCTGGATATCCTCAATTTTATTGTAATCACTATCATAAGCTACTAACTTAGCCTCTTCTCTAGTATTTCTATTAATCTTTGTACGCACATCACTTTCAGCACGAACTTCATTAATTCTGTTGAGACTCTCTACCGCCCCAGAAATCTTAACAATTGGATTCGATACGCTAAGTTTATCTACCTCATACCCAATTAACAGACGTTCTTTTTTTACTATTGGTGTAACTTTGAACTCTTTTGTCGCTTTTTCTCTAATAGATATCGTTATTGTAGATGGTTCCGCGGTTCCATCTACACCTTTTTCTAAACCTTCTATCTCGATTCTAACCTTCTGATCATCACCTATCTGGGCATTTCTAAGGTTCAATTTTGCCTTGAAATTTTTAGCAACACTTTCTTTTTGAACCTTCGTTTGCGTTCCAGATAATTTCACAGACACAGTATTAGGAATACCTACTACATAGAGTTTATCTCTATCATAGTCGACATCAAGTGAAACATCACTCACCCAAGCAGTTGCATTATCACTAGTAGTATCTCCAAGAACCGAAAAGTTTTTAAAATTCTCATTCACCGATAAGAACAATAGTATTGCTATTAAAAATGATATTAACTTTAACTTATTGTTTTCTTTTAGTTGCATAATATCACCTCTTATTTAATTATTTTTTCTTGCTGTTTCCAGTTTTTTGCCAAGTAATCTGTCAGTTCGTCTGTTGAATAATCCGAAGTTAAAATCCCATTATGACAAACACTAATCTTCCCAGTCTCTTCGGAAACAGCAATTATAATGGCATCTGTCACCTCAGATAATCCTAAAGCAGCACGGTGCCTTGTCCCATAACTACTAGCTATCGATCTATTATCCGACAAAGGAAGCACACAACTTGCTGCACGAATCTTATTTTCATCGATTATCATAGCGCCATCATGCAAAGGTGTATTTGGAATAAAAATATTAATTATAAGTTCATTGGTCACCTCAGCATTGACCGTAATACCACTTTCTACATACTCATCAAGACCAGTATTATTTTCTAGTACGATTAGTGCACCTATTCTTCGACGCGCCATATGTCTAGATGAATCAACAACAGCTTTTATAATATGTTCAGTAGAATTTTTCTGAACATCTTTATAATTTATATTGAAGATATTAGACAGCTGTACCCTTCCAATATACTCAAGAGCTCGTCGTAATTCTGGTTGGAATATAATCATTATTCCCAATACTCCCCAAGTTACTACTTGTTCAAATATGTATGTCATCGTTCTAAATCCAATAAAATTAAAGAATATTTTAAATCCAATAACAATTAAAATACCTTTAATAAGTTGCATACCACGAGTACCTTTTAATAAACTCAATAGTTTATAAACTAAAAACCAAACTAATAATATATCCAACAAATGAATAATTAGTGTCAGTGTGCTCACTCCTGATAAGTATTCAGCTATCATAAATAATCTCCTTTCTTTTACATAATATTGCTACCGTACATATATTGTTTGCAATTATATGTATAAAAATCCACATTTAATTATATCATAAAATGCAAGCGTTGTGCTATTTTTTTATAAAAGAAAAAGGGAGCAACTCAAAAATCGTGATTTCGTAGAAAAAATCGATTTTGTCGAGTCACCCCCGCAAAGTTTATTAGATATCTAAAAAGCTTTTATAAAGCGAATTTAGATATCAATAAACCACTGCGTCTATGAGTTCTCATATACACTTTGTTAAAATTTAGGGCTTTTTGATCAGCCCTCAAAATATCTTCTATAATTCCTAGAATATACTACATTAAGTATCGTCTACAAAAATTATGTTAAACAACATAGACATTAAAACTCGTACCTACAAATCGTATTAATACCTAGCTAGTCAACTTTACTTACATATACAAAGTCTGTAGGTGGTACAGTACCTTTTCCTGTATCTGGTTGACCTGCAGTTATCAAGATAAGATCACCAACTTCCGCTAATCCAACTTTTTTAGAATATGAAGAGGCATTACTTAGCATCTCTTCCATACTTAACATCTTAGGTTCGATATACGATACTATTCCTCTAGTAATAACTAACTTTCTAGCACTTTCTCTATCAGGTAAAACGGCTAACACAGGCACATTTGGACGATATCTCGCGATGAAACGAGCTGTTGTTCCTGATTTCGTATAAGTTACAATACTTTTTACATCAACTACTTCTAAAAGATGTTTCGTCGTCATAGAGACAGCGTGAGAGATACTCATTTTATATCCTTCCACTTCGAATCTTTCAGCATCAACAGCATTATTTTTCTCAACAGTTCTTATAATTCTATCTAATGTTTCTAACGCTTCACACGGATAATCACCAATCGCAGTCTCCTCTGTTAACATTACCGCATCAACACCGTCGAAAATCGCATTCGCAACATCAGACACTTCGGCTCTAGTCGGTCTTGGATTGTAAACCATAGAATATAACATTTGAGTAGTTAAAATAACTACCTTCGCAGCTTCATTAGCTCTTCTTACTATTTCTTTTTGAATTCCAGGTAAATCTTCATACGAAATATCTACCCCAAGTTCGTCACGATTAATCATAATCGCATCCGCAATTTCTAGTATTCCATCAAGATTATCATAACCATCTTTACAATCTATCTTAACAATAATCCCTATATTTTTTCCATGTGACTTAATAATCTCTTTCACCTTCGTAATCTCTTCTAGGTTCCCAACAAAAGGACACGCAACGAAATCTACATCATTTGCACAGGCAAAGTCTACATTCTCTTCATCTATTTTTATAAGTTTATACTTATTTTTCGCATAAATATGATCAACATCATATATTATAGCTAAGTCTCTTCCCACTTCTTCTCTTAGAGATTTAACTTTCTCTATTCTTTCAATATTTTGTTCATTATTCCCATAATAAGAATCTATCAATACAGCGTCCGCTGCACCTTCCACTATTTTTCGTAATACTTTATCTGTAGCATCACCTATAGTAGCTATTATTTTAGAATTTCTAATCATAACTCTTCACCTATCCATATCTTTATTTCACATTTTATTATAGCACAGCAAATTATAACATACTATACTATACTTATTACAACAGTTTTAACCTATATTATTAAGTAAATAAATATTATTATTAAATACAAATCACTCAATCATATCGAATCTCATCTATTTAGGTGAATTCAATTCTTATTAACACATTAATTTAATATAAACTATAAAAATATAACTACATATATCGTTTTCAAAAACAATTCCATTTTATTAAATAAAGGAAAAACTCTTACTCTGATTGTAAGGTTTTTTCCTACAAATCAGCTTACATTTGTAGTTGTTTTTTATCGACAATTATGAAAAATATTTATAAAGTTTATTTGATTATAAGTGTTATTTAAAGAATAATAGTGGCACTTCTAAAATTAGGACTATAAAAAAATAATATTATATAATATATAAAAAAACTATTGACAACCTCCCTTTCTGTAGTATATAATTTAACATGCTGATATAACACATAGTTTTCAGTTATTAAAATTATATATAAATAATAATTTAGGAGGAACATTTTTTATGTTATCATTTTTAAAACCTAAAGCTAAATCACATACAGTTCCTGCCGATAAAATTATGCCGACTTACAAGAAATTAAGATTTATTTCTTTCCTTGGGGTATTCCTTGGATATATGGCATTCTATATTGTTAGAAATAACATCAGTTTATCGAGTAGTGATCTTAAAGCATCTTTAGGAATTTCTAAAACTCAAATGGGTGCAATCATGAGTTATATGTTACTTGCATATGGATTAAGTAAAGGATTCATGAGTAGTTTAGCTGATAAAGCCGATCCAAAAAAATATATGGCTCTTGGTCTTTTCCTTTGTGCATCTGTAAACTTAGCACTTGGAGTTAGTCACACTGTATTCTTAGTATCAATCTTAGTAATATTACTAGGTCTTTTCCAAGGTATGGGAGTTGGACCAGCATTCATCACACTTGCAAGCTGGTATCCTAAAAAAGAACGTGGTCGTATGACTGCTCTTTGGAACATTTCTCACAACGTTGGTGGAGGAATCGTAGCAAGTGTTGTTACATTAGGATTCATCATCTTTGGTAAAGAACACTGGAAATTAGCATACTACGTATTCCCAGCGATTATCGCTATTATCTTCGTTATCATCATCCTTGTTTTAGTTAAAGGAAAACCAGAAAACGAAGGTTTACCAACTATGGAAGAAATCACTGGTGAAACACACAAAGTAGAAGTAAAACACGTACCAGAAGAAGCTGCAAACTTAAGTGCAGGACAAATTTTCGTAAATTACGTATTAAAAAACAAACACGCTTGGTATGTATCTTTAGTTGATACATTCGTATACTTAATCCGTTTCGGATTAATCTCTTGGCTTCCAATTTACTTATTAGAAACTAAAGGATTCACAAAAGGACAAATGGGTATCGCCTTCACATTATTCGAGTGGGCTGCTATTCCATCGACACTTCTTGCTGGATACCTATCTGATAAAGTATTCAAAGGTTACCGTATGCCTCCAGCAATCGGTGCAATGGTTATCATTTTCTTCTGTCTAATCGGATATTGGGAAAGTACTTCACTAGTATGGGTAATCGTATTTGCCAGCCTTTCTGGATGTCTAATCTATGTACCACAATTCTTAGCATCAGTTCAAACTATGGAAGTTGTTCCATCATTTGCTGTTGGTAACGCAGTTGGTCTAAGAGGATTCATGAGTTACATCGTGGGTGCTTCATTCGGTACTTGGTTCATCGGATTCGTTGTTGACCGTGTAGGATGGTCTGGAGGTCTTTACGTACTTCTAGCATCTGCAGTTCTTTGTATCGTATTCGCAGTACTAAGTCACCGTGGAGCCAAAGAATTAGCACACAAATAATTAACAATTGAAAATATTAAAAAGCACTGAACAAAATCGTTCAGTGCTTTTTAATTTTCCTACTTACATATTATATAGTTTGCAATATTATAATCTTGTGGATCTAGTTCTATATCATTACCTAAAATAATATTTGCTACACTATAACCAATTACTGGTCCTGTAGTTAAACCAGAAGAACCAAGACCACTAATCGCATATACATTTTTCAATGTTGGAACTTCGCCAAAAAACGGAGAATAATCACTAGTATAAGCCCTGATTCCAACACGTTCATTTATTATCTGTGCATTTTTTAATTCACCTAAGAAATTCTCCGCTTCTTCACCGAAAGTATCGAGTTGCTGTTTATCAACTATTAAATCAAAGCCCATATCATTTTCATGTGTCGCTCCAACACTAACAACACCTTTTTCAAATGGAATAATATCCAATTCACCCTCAGGCATAATAACTGGATAAGATCCTGTATTTTCATCAGAAACTTTATAATCCCTTAGTTGGCCTTTTTGCGGACGAACATCAACATCAAATCCAAGAGGCTCTAGTATGTCTTTTAACCACGCACCAGTCGCAAGCACGACAGTATCAAAAGACTGTCCATTAATCTCATATTTATCTCTCACAACCTTTAGACTAACTTTTTCTTTAACAAGATTAGCTTTTGAAGCAGTAAGTAAAGTATTAACGAATCTCTCTCCTTCTACACGTCCGCCTCCACTCGCATATAGTACGTCTCCATTATTATCGAAGCTAGGAATGACCTTTTGCACCTCTTCTTTTGAGATTATCTCTAAATCTCCTATCATCGGCGATAATTCTCTACGACTTTCAGCAAGTTCTTTTAACTCAGGTAGCTTATCTTCATTTTTTTTCAATAAATATACTCCACATTGTGAATAAAAATCAGTATTATAACCATCAGCTTCTAAGTCTTTAACTAATTTCAAATAAAAATCAGCACCTAGTCTAGCCATCTTATACCAAGGTTTATTACGTCTTTTAGAAAACCATGGGCTTATTATCCCGGCTGAAGCTTTCGTAGCTTGACCCAACCCGTAATCAAAAACTACTATTTCATTTTTTTGTTCTTTTGACAAATAATAAGCACATGTAGCTCCTACTATTCCCCCACCTACTACTGCTATTTTCATAAGATACCTCACTTTTTTAATAAATTTACTAATTAAAATTATAACCTAAAAAATTTATAGAGTAAATACAGATATTATCCTCTCCACACTCATCTACTTAGGTACATTTTTCTATTTACTCTTACTTTCTTTATCCTGTTATCTTCCCTTGTCTGATAATAGTTCTGACAATTTTCCAGATGTTAAGATAGCTCTGTGCTCTAAAGCTCCTCTTTTAGAATCTTTATATATAGCTGTCTTAACTGTAAGATTTTCATCATCATTTATTATCAATTTTATACTTATATCCTCTACTATACTTTTCACAGTATAACTATCATCTATTTTATAACTTTTTATTTTCCCTTCTTGTGTTAAAGCTTTTTTATCCAGTAATCTTAGAATATGTTCTATCTCTATTTTCACCTCTTGACTATGTACCATTTTTTCTACTTGATCTGCATCCTTTTTCACTTGATATTTATCCCAATATATTTTACCAACTATTAACATCGTTATTATTACTATTACCGATATTATACTTATCAATACCTTTTTCATTTTTCTATACTACCTTTTCTTAAAATAATTATCTTTTATAATTATTGCGTGGAAATATATTTTATACTTCTCTCTATTATTCTTTTTCTATTATATCATATTTATCATCACAAATTTATCATCACAAAAAATAGAGCTCCAAATCTCACTCATTATTTGAAATTAGTATTCTATTTTTACACTATTACTATTCTGCTTGTATCTATAATTTCATGTGCCGTTCATCAACACTATGTTTAGTCTAATCTGAAATAAATAATTAGCTTTACCTATCCACTTTTATGTATTATAATTATTATTAAGTTGCTCATAGGCAACTATCAATCGATATAATTCGACTTAATTACACAGGAGGTAAACTATGACTGAAATGAAATTAATACCAAGAAATGAAGTCGAAGAGAAATATACTTGGGATATGACTCTTCTATACAAAACTGATGAAGATTTTAAAGCGAGCCTTGAGAATATTAAAAAGGAAATCTTAGATTTTAAGGCTGCTTACGAAGGAAAATTAGCGGATTACACTACTTTAGATACTGCCGTTAAAAAATACGAAGAGCTTTATGAAGAATACTATAAGCTATCTCACTACGCTGAGTTACCAATGGCGGTGGATAGATTTAATGACAATGTTGTACAAAATGTAACACTATTTGAAGATATTTCTACTTTATGGGCGGGGAATTTAAGTTTCTTCGATACTGAACTTGTAGAACTAGATGAACAATTCATTAAAGATTTCGTGAAAAATTATCGACCTGATTTAGAATACTACTTCGAAAAAATCGTTCAGGAAAAAAAACATACATTATCAAAAGAAGCTGAACAAGTAATCGCAAACTATGAGAGTCTTCCCGGTTATTACAATCTATACGAGGTAACTAAGCACGAAGATATGCAATTCGACAGCTTCGAAGCAAATGGAAAAACTTTCGAAAACAGTTTTGTTTTATACGAAAACTTACACGAAATGGATAATGATACTGAAATTCGCCGTAATGCTGCGAAAAGTTTCTATAAAACATTAGATATTTATAAAAACACTTCAGCAAATGAATATATTTCACAAATCAAAAAAGAAAAAATGCTTGCTACAATGCGTGGTTATGATAGTGTTATCGACTACCTATTAGCCGAGCAAGATGGTAACCGAGAATTATATGATCGTCAAATCCGTACTCTTATGACAGACTTAGCACCTCATATTCAACGTTACATTAAACTTCTAGCTCGCGAACATAAAATTGAAGATATGCAGTTTGCAGACTGTAAAATTAACCTTGATCCAGATTTCGAAGTTGATATGACTATCGACGAATCTCGTTCTTACCTTAAAAAAGCACTTGGTGTTCTTGGTGAAGACTACGTTAAAATGATTGATGAAAGTTATGACAAACGTTGGACTGACTTCCCTCAAAACATCGGGAAAAGTACTGGTGGATTCTGCGCAACAGTTCCTAATGTAGCTGGATTTATTCTACTTTCTTGGACTGGAAAAATGAATGAAGTTTTCGTTCTTGCTCACGAACTTGGACATGCATATCACTTCATGAGTACAGGAAAACACCAAACAATGTTAAACAACGATTGCCCACTTTACTTCGTTGAAGCTCCATCAACTTGTAACGAGGTTATCGTATCTAACTACCTACTGAAAACTAACACTGATGCTCGTTTCAAACGTTGGGTTATCAGCAACATGATTAGTAGAACATACTTCCACAATATGGTAACACACTACTTAGAAGCTGTTTATCAAGACAGAATCTACAAAATGGTAGATAACAACGAAATGCTTAATGCTGATGTTCTTTCTAAAGTTAAACGTGATGTTATGGAAGAATTCTTCGGAGATAGTTTAGTAGTAAATGAAGGGGCAGAACTTACTTGGATGAGACAACCTCACTACTACATGGGACTATATCCATACACTTATTCTGCAGGATTAACAATCGGTACAGCTATCGCTAATAAGATCGATAATGATAGCTCTTATGCAGACACTTGGCTAAATGTTCTTACTAAAGGAAGTAGCATGTCAGCACTAGATCTTTCTAAACTTGCAGGTTGTGATGTAAGTACTGATGAACCACTTAAAGAAGCTATCGCTTATGTTGGTCACCTAGTAGATGAACTTTACAACTTAACAGATGAATTAAATAAATAGAAACTAAAAGCTTCAGCCAAATCTCTTTGGTTGAAGCTTTTAACTTAGTTTTATTTCATTCTATCTAATTTATCAAAACAAGCTTTTTCACACTCTATAACTGCACTGCGGAAATTCTTTTGTTCCAAAACTCTCACAGCTTCGATAGTACTTCCACTTGGTGAACATACATCATCTTTTAACTTGCCTGGATGCTCTTTAGTTTCTAAGACCATTTTCGCAGCTCCCAAAACAGTGTTTGCAGCAAGTCTATAAGCAACACTACGTTTTAAACCATTTAAAGCAGCACCATCGGCTAATGCTTCTATAAATAAATATCCGTACGCAGGACCTGAACCACTTAAAGCTGTTAAAGCCGCCATGTCTTTTTCCAATATTTCCTCGGCAATACCTAAGTTACTTAATAAATCTAATACTATTATTTTATCTTCATCATTTACCAAAGAATTAAATACAACTCCTACAACTCCAGCACCTACTTTTACAGGTGTATTCGGCATAATTCTAACTATTTTAGTATTAGGCAATTTTCTTTCTAAGTCTTTTATTTCTACTGCCGCTGCCATCGAAATAACTATCTTATTTTTAAAATTGTCTCCCACTTCATCTATTATTTCTCCCACTAGATATGGTTTCACTCCTAAAAAGATAATATCACTATTTTTCACTATCTCTTCTAGATTTCTACAGAATACAGCATCCATCTCATTAACAACTCTACTAGTACTCTTATCTGAAGAATTTCTCACAAAAATGTCTGAGTTACTAACTTTTCCACTTCGAAGTAATCCTTCTAGAATAGATTTCCCCATATTTCCAGCACCTATAAAACCCAATTTCATACATATTCCTCCTAGATATTCATTAATATAATTATATCATACTACTTATATTCTTGTTATAACCAAGCAATTTCATTTCGGCTATTTTAATATACTTATAACTATGCTATACTTTAAAAAGATTATATAAATATATTATTCAAAGGAGTTTTATATGCATAACAGCTGGAATGAAGTATTCAAAAATTACCAAAAAATAGATGAACTTAATAGTATGATAAAAAAAATAAATGAACAACGTCTTACTACAACAATCTATCCACCAAAAGAACAAGTTTTTAGAGTTTTCGATCTGGCGCTAGAAGATATCAAAGTCGTAATTTTAGGACAAGACCCTTATCATAATCCTGATCAAGCTTGTGGTTTAAGCTTTTCAGTCAACGATGGTGTCCCACTTCCAAAAAGCTTAATAAATATCTACAAAGAGTTGTATAATGACTTAGGTATCAAACCCGCCAACACAGGAA
Organism: uncultured Gemella sp.; assembly: GCA_947254465.1. Classification (GTDB taxonomy): domain Bacteria; phylum Bacillota; class Bacilli; order Staphylococcales; family Gemellaceae; genus Gemella. Next base: position 10,667 of record CAMYEU010000036.1, read on the forward strand.
ATCTCGAACCTTGGTTTAAACAAGGTGTATTCTTACTTAATGCGGTTCTAACTGTAGAAAAGAATTCTCCAGCGAGTCATAGCAAAATGGGCTGGGAAGATTTCACAGATTATATAATTGAAACTATTTCTGAAAAAAATGAAAATGTAGTTTTTGTTTTATGGGGAAACTATGCACGAGGGAAAAAGAAACTTATCGATCCTTCAAAACATAAAATTATAGAATCAGCCCATCCAAGTCCACTATCAGCATACCGCGGCTTTTTTGGAAGCAAAATCTTTTCTCAAATCAATGATTATTTGGAGCTTCACAATAGAAAAACTATAAACTTTGAATTAAAAATGAAAACTCATGAAAAAATTTCATTATTTTAATTAATTTTAAGTATATTTAAAGTTTTCAGTATATAATGATTACCTAAACAAAAGTAATGAAATTTCACACTTAACGACATTTGTCGTTTCTCCCTTTTAAGTTTGAAATTATTTTTGTTTAAACCAATATTTCGGTTAATTCTTTATGATATTAACAGATAATAAAACTTTTTAATTTTTTTCATAATGTGGCTTGTCGCTCCCTAGGCAAGCCATTCTCCCTTTTAAAGAGTTAAAAAACTCTTTTGTTATTTGTATATAAGATTAGATATAAACAAGCAAGTAATTGCTTAGAACTTAATTTAGTTCA
>CAMYEU010000037.1 GCA_947254465.1 uncultured Gemella sp.
ACACTGCATATCGTCGGCAGCGTCAGATGTGTATAAGAGACAGATATAATGTTGTTGGTTTAATCAACGGCCAAGTGATTTTTGTGAATACTTGCCATTTTGTTGCTCCATCAATTTCTGAAGCTTCTAATAATTCTTTTGGTACATTACCCAATGCAGCAACATAAAGAATTATAGGTTGACCTAGTGAAGTAGTAATCAAAATTGTAATAATAGCATATAGTGCTGTTTTCGGATTTCCTAACCAGTCAACATTTTCACTAATTAAATGCATCGACTTAAATACATAATTCAAAATTCCATATTCTGGGTGATAAATCCAAGCCCAAACTACAGTAACAGATACTACTGAAGATATAGCTGGAATATAAAATACCCCACGGAAGAATGATCTTACTACTGCACTCTTATTGTAAATCGTTACTGCAACAAAAATCGATACCAATACTACTATCGGTACTGCAACAACTGTTACTATTATCGTGTTAACAAGAGATTTCATGAATGGTTCATGAATTGTTGCACCGTTACCACTAAACATTAAATCTGAATAGTGTTTCAATCCAACAAATACTGGATTTTTTTTTGCAAAACTATATAATGATAACTGAAGTCCACGTAACATCGGGACTAAAACGAATGTTATGAAAAATAAACTAACTGGCAAAATAAATAGATATGCACTAAAGTCTATTTTTTTTCTTTTCTTAGTAGTTTTCATAGAACCTCCTAAAAAGTTTATTTTTTATCTAAAAAAGGGATAGAAGCAACTCTATCCCTTCATACGTCAAATTACAATGCTTCTTTTATTGTTTTATTTGCATCTTCAACAAATTTATCTAATCCTTCTTTAGGTGTAGTTTTTCCGTTTAATACACCTTGAACCATATTGAACCATAGTGGTCTCATTTTCGCGAATCCTGGAATAGTATTATAATAAGTAGCGTATTGTCCAGTTAATCCTTCGGCGAATTTAAGTTCTTCTGAATCATATAATCCTGTTTCACCTTTTTTAGCTGAGAAGTTACCAGAAGCTAATAGAGTACGTTTACCCCAATCTTTATCATTAACCATAAAGTCAACGAATTTTTTAGCTGCTGCTGCTTTGTCTGCATCTCCATTATCAAAAATAGCTGGTCCTGCAACTAGGTAATCATATTTAGCTTTTCCTCCATTATTAGGGAATGGTAAGAATTTGTAGTTAAATCCAGATGCGTGTGAAGCTGCTATACCAGGAGAGAATAAGATTGTAGTTGCCGCACGTCCTGATTTAAATGCCTCAAGAGCATCTTTAGCTTCTAGAGCTACACCTTGTCCTAATAAACCATCATCGTAAGCTTTTTTAACCCACTCTAATCCTTTAACACCATTTGCATCATTAATAGTGTATTTACTATTTGCATCATCTGTAATCCAAGAGTTGTATAAGTTCGCTACGAATGCTCTTGGCCCTTGATCGCCTGCTTGTGATTTAGTGTAGAATAAAGCTGGAGTGATACTTGAATCTTTTTGTTTAACTGCTTTTAAGAATTTTTCGTATTCTTCTACAGTCCAACTTCTATCTTGTTTGTTAAGAGGTAGAAGATCTGTTACACCTAACTTATCAGTTAAGTCTTTGTTAACACCCATTAAAAATGGTGCTACACCTTGTGGATACATATAAAGTTTATCTTTATAGCTAGATGCTTTAACTGCTGCTTCACTTAATTTAGATTTATCAACATCATCTAATGGAACTAATAAATCTTTCGCTGCCCAGGCAATTACACGTCCTGGCGCATCATAAATTACGTCTGGAGCTGTTTTCGATTGAATAGCAGTTTCAATTTTTGCTGGTCCATCTGTAAACTCTATTTTTTGATAGTTAACTTTAATATTTGGATTTTTTGCTTCAAATGCTTTGATTAATGCTGCATCAAAATCCTCAGTCTTTTTGAATTCTTTATCTTTTGTAAATTGTGGGAAATCCCAATAAGTAATTTCTACTTTTTTATTAGGGTCAGCTTGTTTTTCTTCTTTTTTGCCACCCACACACCCTGTTAAAACAAGAGCTGTTGTTGCTGCTACAGCAAACAATTTATTTAATTTTCTCATAATATGAGCCTCCTTATTTTATATGTTTTTTAAAAAATTTGACGTCTTATTTAAATTATTCCAAGATACTAAGTTCTGTATCTACATCGAAATAATGAGCTCTATTCATATCTAAAGCGAATGTTAGTTCGTCTCCCATTTTAATATTTTGTCTTGAGTGTACAATCGCTTTAATATTTTCACCATTTAGATCAGTATGAACAATATACTCAGATCCTAATAACTCTGCCACAATTACTTTTGAAGTAATTTTAGCATGTGAATATGTCTCTAGTACAAGTGGATCATTAGATATATTCTCTGGTCTAATCCCTAGAACTACTTCTTTTCCTTCATAACCTAGTTCTTTTAATTTATCATAGTGTCCTATCGGAATTTCTATTTCCCCTCCATCTTTAGTCACAAAGTTACCTTCAGCAACTCTACCTCTCATGAAGTTCATCGTAGGTGCTCCGATAAATCCTGCTACGAATAGATTTTCTGGATGATCATAAATCTCTTTAGGACTTCCAACTTGTTGAACAATACCTTTTTTCATTACTACAATTCTATCTGCCATTGTCATAGCTTCGGTTTGGTCATGCGTTACATAAATCGTAGTAGCTCCTAATGTGTTATGTATTTTAATGATTTCCGCTCTCATATTACTTCTTAACTTAGCATCTAAATTCGATAACGGTTCATCCATAAGAAACACTTTAGGACTTCTAACTATTGCTCTTCCCAATGCAACCCTTTGACGTTGTCCACCAGAAAGTGCTTTTGGCTTTCTATCTAAAAGATCTTCTAATCCAAGAATTTTTGCAGCTTCTTCAACCTTCGCTTTAATTTCATCTTTAGGTACTTTTCTTAATTTTAAAGCAAATGCCATATTATCGAAAACTGTCATATGCGGATATAATGCATAACTTTGGAATACCATTGCTATGTCTCTATCTTTAGGTTCAACATCATTTACTAGTTTATCCCCTATATAAAACTCACCTTCTGTTATATCTTCTAAACCTGCAATCATTCTAAGGGTAGTAGATTTCCCACAACCTGATGGTCCAACAAATACAACGAATTCCTTGTCAGCTACTTCCAAATTAAAATCAGTTACCGCACAAAAACCATTATCATATTTCTTATAGATTTTTTTTAATGATAAACTTGCCATATTAACCTCCTAAAAATTAATATTTATCTTTTCAACAAAAATAGTACCATATATGAAAACGTTTGTAAAGATAAAAATATAGATATTTAATGTTCTAACTTTATTATAATTCCATTATTTTTTTATTTTATTTAAACAATAATCAAACTAAAATATCTTATTTTATTAGAAATATAAGAAAAAAAGCACATTTTTCTTGTAAAAACAAACATTTAATTGATTAGATTATTATTGATATATTCCAGGTTGAATTTAATACGTTAATACCATTATAAATTTTATTGTCTTTTTAAAATCTATTGTCTTTCATATTTTTAAAATAAAATCATATTGAATATTAAAATTAGTGTTTTAAAATAATTTTATTTAATATAACCAACATCACCATGAGTGATAATATTCTTTATAATTATAATAAACAATATTTAATATCCTTAATATATTTTTAAAAAAAAATAAATATAAATATAATATTTTAAAATAAAAAAGGTAAGAGTCATAGACTCCTACCTTTTTAAATATATTCTAATTAGCGTTTGATGTTGTAGAATGCTTTAGCTCCTGGGTATTTAGCTGTTGCATCTAATTCATCTTCAATACGTAATAATTGGTTGTATTTAGCAATACGGTCTGTACGGCTAAGAGAACCTGTTTTAATTTGTCCAGCGTTAGTAGCAACTGCGATATCTGAGATTGTTGAATCTTCAGTTTCTCCAGAACGGTGAGAAATAACAGCTGTGTAACGAGCACGTTTAGCCATTTCGATAGCGTTTAAAGTTTCAGTTAAAGTACCGATTTGGTTAACTTTGATTAGGATTGAGTTACCAACACCTTGTTCAATACCTTGTGATAATTTCTTAGTATTAGTTACGAATAAATCGTCACCTACTAATTGTACACGATCACCGATACGGTCTGTAAGTAATTTCCATCCTTCCCAGTCGTTTTCATCCATACCATCTTCGATAGTGATGATTGGGTATTTGTTTACTAATTCTTCTAAGTAATCAACTTGCTCTGCTGAAGTACGAACTGCTCCACCTTCACCTTCAAATTTAGCATAGTTGTAAACTCCGTTTTCGTAGAATTCAGATGACGCACAGTCGAATCCTAGGAATACATCTTTACCTGGCTCTAATCCAGCAGCTTTAATTGCAGCTAGGATAGTTTCAACCGCATCTTCAGTTCCTTCGAATGTTGGAGCGAATCCACCTTCGTCACCTACTGCAGTAGATAAACCACGGTTGTGTAATAATTTAGCTAAGTTGTGGAATACTTCAGCTCCCCAACGTAAAGCTTCTTTAAATGTAGGTGCTCCTACTGGTAAAATCATGAACTCTTGGAATGCGATTGGAGCATCTGAGTGAGATCCACCGTTTACGATATTCATCATTGGAGTTGGTAATTCTTTAGAGTTTGTTCCTCCTAAGTATCTGTATAGAGGCACTCCTAAAGAATCAGCTGCAGCGTGTGCCACTGCTAAAGATACACCTAAGATAGCGTTAGCTCCTAGACGTCCTTTGTTTTCAGTTCCATCTAACTCGATCATAGCAGAATCAATTCCCACTTGATCAAATACGTCGAATTTACCTTCTAATAATGGTGCAATTTCTTCATTAACGTTAGTTACAGCTTTAGTTACACCTTTACCTAAGTAACGACCTTTGTCTCCATCACGTAATTCAACTGCTTCATATTGTCCAGTTGATGCTCCTGATGGTACTAGTGCGCGTCCAAACGCTCCTGATTCAGTTGTTACTTCAACTTCTACAGTTGGGTTACCACGTGAATCTAAAACTTCTCTTGCATATACTTCTGCGATAATATCAAATGTTTTTGCTAACATTAATTTTCTCCTTGTTGTTTAATTTATATTTCTATTATACTACAATTTTAAAAAAATTGCTAAACCTAATCTAATTTTCCGCCTTCTAAAAGAGCTAAGAATGATTCTGGTTGTAAAGCAGCTCCACCTACTAATGCTCCATCTACGTCTGGGCACGATAGGTATTCTTTTACGTTTTCAGGTTTAACTGAACCACCGTATTGGATACGAACTTTTTCAGCAACTTCTTTTCCGTATAGTCCTTCAACTACATCACGAACAGCTTTACACATTTTTTGTGCATCTTCTTTAGTAGCTGATTTTCCTGTTCCGATAGCCCAGATAGGTTCATAAGCGATAACTAATGATGCTACTTGTTCAGCTGTTAAATCAGCTAAAGCTCCTTTTACTTGAGCTCCTACGAATTCAGCAGCTTTTCCTGCTTCATAAGTTTCAAGTGTTTCACCACAGCAGATGATTGGTAATAATCCATTTGCAAAAATAGCTTTTGCTTTTTTGTTAATATCTTCATCTGTTTCGTGGAAATATTCACGACGTTCTGAGTGACCGATTACTACATAATTAACTCCCATTTCAGCTAATACTTTTGGTGAAGTTTCACCAGTATAAGCTCCTGAATTTTCAAAGTAACAGTTTTGAGCTGCAACTTTTAATCCTGTTCCTTCAGCAGCGCTAAGTAATGCACTTAGGTCTACAGCTGGAGCTGCAATACCTGCTTCTACTTTATCTGCTGATGGTAATTTCCCAGCGATTGCTTCAACGAATGCTTTAGTTTCTTCTGGGTTTTTGTTCATTTTCCAGTTTCCTGCGATAAATGGTAATCTTGACATAATGTTACTCTCCTTGAGTTAAAAAATTATTTGTTTGATAATGAATCGATTCCTGGTAATACTTTTCCTTCTAGGTATTCTAGAGAAGCTCCTCCACCTGTTGAAATGTGTGAGAATTTTTCTGCATATCCTAAAGAAATAGCTGCTGTTGCACTATCTCCACCACCAATAATAGTAGTAGCACCTTCTAAGTGAGCGATAGCTTCACATACACCAATTGTACCTTTTGCAAAGTTTGGCATTTCGAACACACCCATTGGTCCGTTCCAGATTACAGTTTTTGCTCCCTTAAGAGTGTTTTTGAATAATTCAACAGATTTAGGACCGATATCTAATCCTTCTTCATCAGGCTGAATATCACCTTCAGCAACACGACTAGGCGCATCATTTGAGAACTCTTTAGCTACAACTGTGTCGATTGGTAATACTAATTTATCACCAGCTTTTGCCATAAGTTCACGAGCGTATTCAACTTTATCATCTTCACAAAGTGAAATTCCGATTTCTTTACCTTGTGCTTTCATGAAAGTATAAGCCATACCTCCACCGATGATTACTTTATCAGCTTTATCTAATAAGTTTTCAATTACTGCAATTTTATCAGAAACTTTTGCTCCACCTAAGATTGCAACAAGTGGTCTTTCTGGGTTATCAACTGCTCCACCGATAAATTTAATTTCTTTATCTACTAGGAATCCAGAAGCAGAGTTTCCTTCACCAATATTAGATGCAATACCTACGTTTGAAGCATGAGCACGGTGAGCTGTACCAAATGCATCGTTTACATATACATCACCTAGAGAAGCCCAATATTTAGCAAGCTCTGGATCATTTTTAGATTCTTTTTTACCATCTACATCTTCGAAACGAGTGTTTTCGAACATTAAGATTTCACCTTCATTTAATCCTTTAACCGCTGCTTCTAATTCAGCTCCGCGAGTTTCAGCTACGAATTTTACTTCTTTACCTAATAATTCTGATAATCTTTTAGCAACCGGTGCTAAACTTTTTGAAGCTTTATCAGCTTCTTCTTTAACACGTCCTAAGTGAGAGAACGCTACTACTTTAGCTCCTTGATTCAAAGCATACTCAATTGTTGGTAATGCTGCAGTAATACGATTATCGTTTGTAATTACACCATCTTTTAAAGGCACGTTGAAATCAACACGCATTAAGACAGTTTTCCCTTGTAAGTTACCTAAGTCTTTAATAGATTTCTTCATGGAAAGCTCCTTTTAAATATTTTTGGAATATATGAGACAAGATATAAGTCAAAAGAACTTATATCTCATCTCCCCTTATTATTACCTAATTAGATTATTTGATTAATCCTGCAAAGTATTTTAATGTTCTTACTAATTGAGCAGTGTAAGACATTTCGTTGTCGTACCAAGATACAACTTTAACTAATTGTTTGTCTCCAACTGTTAATACTTTTGTTTGAGTAGCATCGAATAATGATCCATAAGAAATTCCTACGATATCAGAAGATACGATTGGATCTACATTATAACCGAATGATTCGTTAGCTGCAGCTTCCATAGCAGCGTTAACTTCTTCTGCTGTAACAGTTTTTTCAACTACAGCTACTAATTCAGTTAATGATCCTGTTGGTACTGGTACACGTTGAGCAGCTCCATCTAATTTACCATTTAATTCTGGGATTACTAATCCAATTGCTTTAGCAGCACCAGTTGTGTTAGGTACAATGTTCTCAGCTGCAGCACGAGCACGACGTAAGTCTCCACCACGGTGAGGAGCGTCAAGTGTGTTTTGGTCTCCAGTATATCCGTGGATAGTTGTCATTAATCCTTCAACTACTGTGAAGTTATCGTGTAATGCTTTAGCCATTGGAGCTAAACAGTTAGTTGTACAAGAAGCACCTGAGATAACTGTTTCTGATCCATCTAAAGTTTCGTGGTTTACATTGTAAACGATAGTTTTAACATCGTTTCCACCTGGAGCTGAGATAACAACTTTTTTAGCTCCTGCTTTAACGTGAGCTTCAGCTTTTTCTTTAGAAGTGAAGAAACCAGTACATTCTAATACTACGTCTACTCCTAATTCACCCCATGGTAACTCAGCTGGATTTGGATTAGCGAATGCTTTAATTTCTTTACCATTTACTAATAAGCTTCCTTCTGTTGCAGATACTTCTCCGTCGAAACGCCCTTGAGTTGTATCATATTTTAATAGGTGAACTAGTTGATTAACTGGTGTTAAGTCGTTAATCGCTACTACTTCAATTCCTTCTACGTTTTGGATTCTTCTTAATGCAAGACGTCCGATACGTCCAAATCCGTTAATTGCTACTTTTACTGTCATTTTTTAGTTCCTCCTAAAAATTTTTATTAACTTTTTTTATTATTTTTTTGCAAATAGCCTCGTCAATAATTAGTGTTGCATTCGCTGGCTTAGTATTTAAATAACTGTATACCGCATCAGCTTTCGCATCTCCACCAACTATTGTAAAGACATGATCAATGCCATTAACATCTTTAAAACTCATACCTATAGTAGATGTTTTAAATATCTCATCGCCGTTTTCATTAAAGTAACTCCCAAATGATTCACTAACAGCTTTTTTTTCATGTAATACTTCTAAAATTTCTTTAGATGACTTTCGTCTTTCCGCCATTTCAAAAGCATTTCCTATACTATGGATTATTATGGATGTTTTTCCTATAACATCGAGCGCATTTTTTACAACTGGTTCTTTCACGAGTTCTTCTAATGCCTTTTCTCCTATATTGTCTGGTGCATGTAGTAATTGATAAGCATGTCCAGAATTTTTTGCCATTTTAGAGGCTATATCATTGGCTTGATACTCTGTATTAACTACAGATAAACCTCCCCTAATTGGTGTTATAGTAACGTTTTTTCCATAACCAAATGTTGCATTTGCTTTACCGGCTATATAGTACATAGTACTTCCACCACTGACTCCAATTACACAATCTTTAGTTATTTTAGCATTAACCTTATCCAAAAGTAGGCTTGTCATTTCTTCCCTAGTGACTTCATTATTAACAAAATCACCAGCTACAATATGAACCTGTTTTATTGAAAAATGATTTTTTATAAAACTTCTTTCTTTAACAAATACATCGTTTATTACCGATTCTTTTATTTCTAGAAGAAGCATCTCTCCTTTTTCTGTAACACTCATCCCTGTAGCTTTTTTGGTTATCAACCCTAACTTGGATAAAACTTCACATTCCGTACGTAATTGCCTTTCCGTCATATTAATAAAATTTAATAATGTTTTTCGACCAATAGGTTGATTAACTTTTATTGTAACTAATAATTCATATCTATTATTAAATTTCATAAACATTTCAGGAACGAGTCTACTTTGCATATGTAACAAATGTAAAATATCCATCTTAAGTTTCCCCTGTCATATTGAAAATTTATTTTTATGGACAACTTATGTCCGGTTAGGTCATTTTTCGACCAACTAATTCTAAAAAAATAAACTTTCTGATTAAAATTATATCAAAGGCTTAATAAAAAATCAAGTCTTTAGGAAGATTTTAATCAAAAAATCCATTTTTTATTTTAAAATTGTTAATAATTCGATTAGTATTATAAAATAGAACACAAAAATCATTTCATATTCTTTGTAATCTATCGGTAAATCAGAGATGTATTGACTAGGGTAATTCACTTCAATATCTTTTTTTAAATCAGAAACACTAATACCGTCAAAGTTATATCTAGTTAGCAAATTCTCCAATTCTCTGTCACTGTAATAGAATATTTTTTTTACTTTTGAAGAGAATAAACCATCTGCAAGTGTAATATTTTCTATTACAGATAAAACTGACTCTAAGTCATGTTCCGCTTTATTTGAATTTTCCGAAATAATACCATACAGCCTTTTTAACAGCAGTCTTGGTATCTTATATTTCAATTCTAGTACCTCAAAATCAATTTCCTCGACTTCTTTTGTATCTTCTTGTTTTTTTGTATTTTTCTGTTTTGTAGATTGTCCAGTATTTTTTTCAAAAAAGACTACTAACTTATCTTCTATATCTAATATTTCATCTTTATTAAACTCAGTCTTATTACCTAAGTTTTTTAATGTTTTCTCTTGATCTAATTTTTGGTATGGTCGTTTAAATTTGTTCTCATCAAGTAGATAAAAACCGCGATACGACTTATGATATTTAAATTTCAATTTTACACCTCTTTCCTAATTTTAATCATTTAATATACTACCATAATTATAAAAATTATTCAACCTTATAAATATATTAATAGTAATTAGAACAACTATTAAAATAGCTCACTTAATTTTTCAAATGATATCTCCGCTTCTAATAGAATCATTAATTTAACTCTAGCTTTTTGACCACTCAAACCTGTTGTGAAAATAACACCGTCTTGTTGGAATCTTTTCCCTCCACCTTCATAGTCATAAACATCTTGAGTAACTCCATTAAATGCACGAGAAACAAAAACTACCGGTATATTCTTTCCAATACAGTTTCTGATTGCAGGAACAGTTCTTGGAGGTAGATTCCCTGCCCCTAAAGCCTCTATAACTAATCCATCTGCTCCTAATTCAACTACAGCATTAATCAACTCCTCATCCATACCAGCATAAGCTTTTAGTAAATATACTTTCTTTTCAGTAGTATTTACCTCATAGTGTTCCTCTTTAATTAATTTTTGAAAATATATAACATTATTTTTCGACACAAGACCTATTGGCCCAAATGTCGGCGTTTGGAATGTCGCAACATTGGTAGTATGCGTCTTTGTAACATATGTTGCAGTATGAACTTCATCATTCATAACTACTAAAACACCTTTATCTCTACTCTCATCATCAATAGCAACTACTAAAGAACTTCTAAGATTTGCTAGCCCATCTGCCCCTATTTCATTACTTGAACGCATAGCTCCAGTTATGACAATTGGAATGTTTACGTCTAGAGTTAACTCTAGATAATATGCTGTTTCTTCAAGAGTATCTGTACCATGGGTAACCACTACACCGTCATACCCTTCTTGAACAGCTTTATTTATTCTATTTTTAATACCTAACATTTCATTTTGCGTTATTTGTGGTGATGCTAGATGATACAAGTCTTCAACATGTAAATCACCAATATAAGAGAATAAATTTCCACCAGCACCTATAGGATTACGGTCAGTTGGAGCAACTTTCCCTGTCTTCTGATCCTCACTCATAGAAATAGTCCCACCCGTATTTAATATTAATATTTTTTTCAACTTAAGTTCTCCTCTCTAATTTCTTAGATTATCATATCCATTTACAACTAAGTCTACTTTCCCATTTTCTGGATCAATAACTCTGTCTCTTATACACATCTCCGAGCCCACGAGACATCTCAGGATCTCGT